>JAJXWC010000168.1 GCA_021781855.1 Bacillota bacterium
GCCTTGTGACTTTAGTCGGTTAGTGAAATCGACAGGTTAACAGCTCAATAGTACGGTGTACTGTTGAGGTTGCAGATAGAGGAGTGAAGCTCTCATCTTTCGTAGTGTGCTGTTAAGGTTGCGAATAGAGTAAACGAAGTTTACGTCTTTCGTAATGAAGTGGAGATAGAGCGAATGAGCACCTGTGGTAAGAGGCGAGGAGATTAGCAAGCACTGCTGAGATAAAATAAAAATTGACATTTTGCAGAAAATTTAGCAAAATAGAGCAAGTAGTTTAGTTTTGCTTGGCAAAAGTCTGTTTATTTCCTTGTCTGAAAAGATGAGCAGCACTGATGAGATAAACAATCTTATGCTAGTAGGCTAATCACTATAAAATGTGGGGAAAGGAGTTGCTGAATTCGTCAGCAGATGAATTTTTCGAAAGAAAATAACATCGTTTATGGAAAAATGGCAGTAACAATCAAAGATGTAGCAAAAAAAGCAGGGGTAAATGCTTCAACCGTTAGCCGAGTAATTAAAGACAGCTCGGAAATTAGTGACAAAACAAAAACAAAAGTTCGTAAAGCTATGACAGAGCTAGGCTACACTCGAAATGCAGCTGCTCAGATACTTGCTTCGGGCAAAACAAATACGATTGGCGTGGTTTTTCCTCCCGTTGTTGATAAATCTAGTCAACCTTTTTTCATGAAAATTTTAACGTCAATCAATGAAACGGCGAAAAAATTTAATGTTTCGATTGCGATTGCAACGGGGCACACGCATCATGAACTGAAAAAACAAGTTCGTTTGCTTTATTCTGAACGACGTGTGGATGGCTTTATTGTACTGTATGCAGGAAAATCGGATAGTATTCGTGAATATTTGATGAGCAATAAAATTCCGTTTGTTCTTGTGGGCACACCATCGGAACAGCAAAATGAGATTACGCATATTGATAACGACAATAAGCTTTTGGGACGTGAAGCCGTGCAACACTTGGCAAAATTAGGTCACAAAAATATTTCTTTTGTGACGGATACAACTGAAGGAGAAGTTTTCGAAGAACGCTATCAAGGCTTTGTTGAAGAAATGTCACGACAAGGTCTGACACGTAGCTTGGTCAAATTTGATTCCTATTTTTCGATTGGACAAGAAACGGCGCTTGTGGTTATTGACGATGTTTTGTCGCTAAAAGTGCTAGAATCGCTTTTAGAGCATGGTTACCGAGTACCTGACGACGTTTCATTGATTACTTACAACAATTCAATATTTGGAACAATCATTCACCCGTTTTTAACGACTTTTGATATCAATGTGGCGCGATTGGGAGCGGCAAGTGTTGAAAAATTCTTAAATTTGCTCAATGAAAAGCCTGATTATCATGAAAAAACGGTCATTCCATTCGAGCTAATTTTACGTGAATCAACAAGAGCTAGAATTTAATCTAGCTTTTTTCATTAGCACGCACTATTTCTGAATTTCGCACTACGAAAGATGGAAATTTCAAGTCCAACTGAATGAGTCGCCATATTATTCTATCAAAAAAATTTCAGTTTGATTTCAGTAATCATTAAGGCTAGGGCAAGAAAAATGCGTGATAATAGTGTAAAATATAAGGAAAGGGACAGGATTTCGCTAGATGAAATTCTGATAAAATGTGAAGAAGGATGGATACAATGATTAAAATTTTGCTAGTAGAAGATGATTTATCTTTGTCAAATTCTGTTTATGATTTTTTAAAATCATTTGCTGAGGTTAAACAGTGTTATGACGGCGCTGAAGGCTTATATGAAGCGGAACTCGGGATTTATGATTTGATTTTACTTGATTTGATGTTGCCTGAAAAAAATGGTTTCGAGGTGCTCAAAGAATTGCGTGAGCAGAGTATTGATACACCCGTATTGATTATGACAGCCAAAGAGTCGATTGATGATAAAATGCACGGCTTTGATATTGGTGCAGATGATTATTTGACGAAGCCTTTCTATCTTGATGAGTTGAAAGCGCGAATTCAAGCACTTTTGAAACGGACAGGAAAACTTGAAGACAGCAACGGCTTAGCTTACGGCAATGTTCGCTTGAATTTGTCAAATAAGTCAGCATTTATCGGTGAGGAACCAGTAGAACTTATTGGTAAAGAGTTCGACCTTGTGGTTTACCTTATGCAAAATCGCAATGTTATCTTGCCTAAGGAACAAATTTTTGATAGAATTTGGGGCTATGACAGCGATACGACCGTTACTGTTGTTGAAGTTTACATGAGTAAGGTACGTAAAAAATTGAAAGATACAGAACTTGTAAATAATCTCTCGACTTTGCGGAATGTAGGATATATTTTGCGCTAAAGTGATTTGGCAAGCTCGTCAAATTCTTATGAAGAGAGTGTGCGAGCATCTGTAAGCCAAGTTTGACTTGTCGCTAGGTGCTTGAGCCTAGAAAGGAAAATTTTGAAGCATTTTATCAACAAAATCAAATCTTCATTCCTTGTCAAAAAATTAGAAAAGCTGCTGAATAGGGTCAAATCTTCAGCCATCGTGAAAAATGATGGGAAAAATTTCCTTCATTTTTTTGTCGCTTTTACAGTAATTTTTGCTGCCTTGACGATTATTATTTTACAGGTAATGAACAGCGGTATTTATAAGGAAACGGACCAAAACTTGCAAAGTCTCTGGGGAAATCCTGCTTTTCAAGAAAATATTACAAACTCACAAAAACAAGTGAGTACTAATCTTCCTTTACCTGGAAATTATGGGCCGAATACAAGCTTTATCTTTTACGATACAAAAGGAAAAATGCAGCTTCCAAATAGTAATGAGTCAGGAATGGTTACGCAAGATTATGGACAGTTTGCACAAAATCTGGGATTGTTAGAAAGAAAAGTGCAGTTAACTCCGTCACAAATAGGGGAAATTCACACACTAACTGTTTTGAATCCTTATGGTGGAACGCTCCATTATCGGTATTTGACAATGGGGATACTATCTGACCCTAATACCCTTATCGGATATGTACAAATTTTTACAAATATTGACCAGCTTCAAGAATCAACTTCACGAAGTAATCTTATTATTATCACGACATTAGCAGCTTTTTGGCTTCTTTCAGTTGTTATCAGTCTCTATCTTGCAAATTGGACGCTTCGGCCAATCATGCTTGCCTACGAGCGTCAAAAAGAGTTCGTCGAAAATGCGTCTCACGAATTACGAACACCATTAGCGATTTTGCAAAATCGGCTTGAATTGCTCTTTCAGAAGCCGACCGCGACAATTATTGATGAGTCAGAAAATATCTCTGAAAGTCTTTCAGAAGTTCGCAACATGCGTCTTTTAACCACCAATTTGCTCAATTTAGCACGGCGTGATTCAGGCATTAAAATTGAACCAGAAGAAACTAAAGCGGACTTCTTTGAAGGGATTTTTGCAAGTTACGGTATGTTAGCTGAAAATGCAGAAAAAGAATTTGACGGTTCTGTCAAATTGGAGGGGAGCGTGCAGCTTGACCAATCTTTGGTCAAACAGCTCTTGACAATTTTATTTGATAATGCGCTGAAATACACGAATGATGATGGAAAAATTGCGATTGATGTGCAAAAAGTTGGTGGTAACTTGAATTTGACTGTTTCAGATAATGGTGATGGCATTTCCGATGAGGACAAGAAACGTATTTTTGACCGGTTTTTCCGTGTGGATAAAGCACGCACTCGTCAAAAAGGTGGCTTGGGATTGGGTTTATCTCTCGCCAAACAAATCGTCGATGCCTATAATGGTAAAATTTCTGTTGAGGACAATCAGCCAAAAGGCGTAAAATTCATTGTACGGCTTCGCCTTGACAATCAAATCGTGAATCCGGCAAATATTTTTAAAAAGTTATAAAATAGAACTACTATTCGTAGTTTGCTTCATCAGCGCATCCCAATGCTAAATCAACTAAAGTCGCAAGACGGGATAAGCAGTACTATCTACACAGCTTTGCTCTCTTTATCCGCAAGTTTAGACAGAGATAGACCGAATGAATAGTGTAGATGGACAGGGTACAACCTCGGGGAAGTTGTACCCTGAATAAGTCTCTGCTTCATTTCACAAGAAAAAGGAGAAAAAATGTCTGTATTAGAAAAAGTAAATTCACCAAAAGATGTAAAAAATCTGACGAAAGAAGAATTAGAGAAACTCGCCGTAGAAATTCGTGAAATGTTGCTCTACAAAGTCAGCAATGTTGGTGGTCATGTCGGTCCAAATCTAGGTGTAACGGAGATGACGATTGCGCTGCATTACGTGTTTAACAGCCCGATTGACAAATTCATCTGGGATGTGAGCCACCAGACTTATCCGCACAAGATTTTGACGGGTCGTAAATATGGTTTCACAGATGGCCATTTTCATGATATCACGCCTTATACCAGTCAAAACGAAAGTGAACATGACTTTTTCACGGTCGGGCACACCTCGACTTCTGTCGCCAATGCGATTGGTTTTGCCAAGGCGCGTGACCTTACAGATGGTACAGGAAACATTATTGCAGTCCTTGGAGACGGTTCGTTTTCTGGCGGATTAGCACTCGAAGCGCTCAATAATGCCGCTCAACTTCAAAGCAACCTCATCATTATTCTCAATGATAACCAAATGTCGATTGCCGAAAATCATGGCGGGCTTTATCAGGGACTGCAAGTTTTGCGTGAAAGTAACGGAACTGCCGAAAATAATATTTTCAAATTCATGGGATTGGATTACAAATATCTTGAAAACGGCAACGATATCCAAGCGCTCATCGCACTTTTCAAAGCGGTCAAGGACATCAATCATCCAATCGTCCTCCATATTCATACTGAAAAAGGGCACGGCTATGAGCCAGCGACAACAAACAAAGAAAATTGGCATTGGCATAGTCCATTCATCCTCGAGACGGGCGAACTAAAGCGCAAAGCAACAGATGCAAAATCTTACAGTAGTATCCTCGTTGATTATATGGACAAGAAAATGCAAGAAGGACAACCGATTCTTGCCATCAACGCCGCCATTCCGATGGCTTACAATCTAAAAGATTTTGCAGCGAAATATCCTGAGCATTATTGGGATGCAGGAATTGCTGAGCAGTTCACGATTACTTTTGGCGGTGCAGCGACGCTTGCGGGGGCACGGAGTTTCATTTTTCAC
>JAJXWC010000169.1 GCA_021781855.1 Bacillota bacterium
TGTTACGAATACGAATCAAGAAAAAGCGCGAAAAATTTATAATGTAAACTGGCAAAAAAACCTATGGATTACGTGGTTTGGCTGTTTCATTGTAGGAGCATCATTCTCACTTGTGATGCCGTTTTTGCCGCTTTACATTCAAACACTACACGTTAATACAACTCAGGCAACGTTTTATTCGGGAATTGCATTTTCGGTAACTTCGTTGGCTTCAGCTTTGGTGGCGCCAATGTGGGGGAAATTAGCCGATGAATATGGTCGTAAGCCCATGATGGTGCGTGCTTCGATTGCAATGGCGATTACGATGGCAGGGATTTCATTCTCTCCGATTTTTGGGAATTTCGGTGTGTTTTGGTTAATTGGTATGCGACTTCTAATGGGATTTTTCTCGGGATTTATTCCAAATTCGACAGCAATGATTGCTTCACAAGCGCCGAAGGAAAAATCAGGTTATGCGCTCGGTTTATTATCAACGGCAATGGTAACGGGGACTTTGATTGGACCGTCCGCTGGTGGTTTAATGGCGCAGTGGTTCGGCATGGCAAATGTTTTCTTGATTGTCGGTTTTTTGCTCGCACTTTCGTCAATTTTGACTATTTTCTTTGTGCATGAGAATTTCACACCAGTTGCGAAAAGTGATATGCTCTCAACCAAGGAAATCTTCAATCGTGTCAGCAATAAGCAGATTTTGATTGGACTTTTGGTTACGAGCTTTATTATTCAGATTACTACGCAATCTGTTGAACCGTTTGTCACACTTTATGTTAAAGATTTAGCGCCTAATATGAATAATTTGATGTTTATTTCTGGCTTGATTGTTTCGGCTGTCGGTTTATCTGCCTTGCTGAGTTCATCAACGCTTGGAAAATTGGGAGATAAGTATGGTTCGCATCGGCTGATTTTGATTGGTTTGGTATTCAGTTTCGCGATGTATTTACCAATGGCATTCGTTCAGAGCCCTTTACAACTGGGAATTTTGCGCTTTATGCTTGGATTTGGAACGGGTGCTTTGATGCCTTCTGTAAATTCATTGCTTGCAAAAATCACTCCGAAAGAAGGAGTTTCACGAATTTTTGCCTACAGTCAAATGTGTTCAAATTTCGGTGTCGTAGCAGGACCTTTGATTGGTTCAGCCGTTGCAGGGCTGATTTCTTACCGAATGGCATTTGTTGTGACAAGTTTGTTTGTTGTGATTAATTTTTGTTGGTCATTCTTGAATTTCCGTAAATTTTTGCATAAGCGGAGTATTGTGGAATGAGAATAAAAATTACTTTACGTTGTACTTCTTGCGGTAGCAAGAACTATATCAGCAGTAAAAATAAGGCAACACATCCTGAAAAAGTTGAAAGTATGAAATTTTGCCCGAAAGAGCGTATTGTCACGTTGCATAAAGAAGAGTGACAAAATCACTAATTTACGTATTCTTTCATAGAAATGGGCTTGACAATTCTGTCAAATGTTCGGCTTTTCAGGAAAAAATGGTCAAATCGCAAAATAATCTTTCATAAGTCAAAAAAATTACATCAAAAAATGTTATAATGAAAGAGATAAAAATAACGACTTTGACTAGAAATGAAAATGAGAGAATAATGAAAGACGGATTGAAAAAAGCAAATTTTCTTGATTATTCCATTTTAATTCCTTATCTGCTGATGTCAGCAATAGGAATTATCATGGTTTTTTCGACAACGGTGCCTTCTCAATTATCAGTTGGTGGTTCACCTTATAAACAGGTGATTTCACAAGCTGCTTTTATGTTGCTCAGTTTTGTGGCAATTTCAATCATTTATCGAATGAAACTTCGGGCACTCAAAAGTCAGAGAATCATTGGCGTGGTATTATTTCTTCTGATTTTGGCAATGCTTTACTCGCGTTTTGGACCTGGAACAACGGCAAATGGTGCGCATGGTTGGATTCCTATTCCTGGAATTGGTACGATTCAGCCTGCTGAGTACGCTAAGTTTTTCATTATTTGGTATTTGGCCTCTGTTTTTTCAAGCAAGCAGGAAGAAATCAGCAAAAATGATATCAATGAAGTTTTTAAAGGTCGAACACTTGCTCAGAAACTATTTGCAGGTTGGCGCTTACCGATTATCATCATGCTCTTGATTGAAGTAATCATGCCCGATTTGGGAAATACGATTATCATGGCATTGCTGGTGCTTATTATGGTTGGCGCGAGCGGTGTTTCTTGGCGCTGGTTTTCGGGCTACGGTAAGGTAATACTGACACTTATTATTCTTTTTCTCGCTTCGCTTTTCATTACGGGGGGGAATTTAATTCCCAAATCCTATATCAATGCGCGTTTTATAGCCTACGTCAATCCTTTTCAAAATATGAATGTCTTGGCTAATCAAGGACATCAGTTAGCAAATTCTTATTATGCGATTGCTAATGGTGGCTGGTTAGGACGAGGCTTGGGAAATTCGATTGAAAAAATGGGATTTCTTCCTTTTGCTACAACCGACTTTATTTTTCCGATTGTTGTCGAAGAACTGGGTGTTATTGGTGCAATTTTGGTTCTTGGGGTGCTCTTTTTCCTCGTGATTCGTATTTTGCTTGTTGGTATTCGTGCACATAATCCGTTTAATTCAATGATTTCTATTGGAGTTGCGTCGCTTTTGCTTATTCAAGTTTTTGTCAATGTTGGCGGTGCGATTGGTGTTATTCCTGAAACAGGGGTTACTTTTCCATTTCTTTCGCAAGGTGGCTCATCTTTTCTTGTTCTTTCACTTGGGATTGCATTTGTGCTTAACATCTCTGCTGATGAAAAAAGGCGAGAAATCACGGAACTTACTGGTCAGTATCAAGTGTTGAGGTAATTGGTTTATTTTTATAGAGAAGTCTTTTTTCCTCACACAAAGATGAAGTAGCAAGCTGTGATAATTTAAAATCTTAACAAAGTATTTAATAACTCTGTCCGTACAGACAGAGTTTAAAAATAAAATGATTTGACAGAAAATTGCCAAATTAGTATGAAATAAAAAATGGAGGCTGTATGAAAAAACTATTAGTTGCTAATCGCGGCGAAATTGCCATCCGTGTCTTTCGAGCGTGTAATGAACTCGGACTTGCCACCGTCGCTGTTTATGCTAAAGAAGATGAATATTCGGTCCACCGCTTTAAAGCGGATGAGTCTTATGTGATTGGTTTAGGCAAAAAGCCGATTGATGCGTATTTGGATATGGACGATATCATTCGTGTGGCTTTGGATTGTGGCGAAGATGCCATTCACCCGGGTTATGGATTGCTATCGGAAAATCTGGAATTTGCCACGAAAGTACGTCAAGCGGGGCTGACTTTTGTAGGTCCTGAAAATCATCATCTGGATATTTTCGGTGATAAAATCAAAGCTAAAGCGGCGGCGGACGAGGCACACGTGCCTGGTATTCCCGGAACACATGGTGCAGTTGATATTGATGGTGCACTAGCTTTTGCGACTGAATATGGCTACCCTGTCATGATTAAGGCGGCACTAGGCGGCGGCGGACGCGGGATGCGTGTGGCGCGAAATGACCAAGAAATGCGCGATGGTTATGCGCGGGCGAAGTCTGAAGCGATTGGTGCTTTTGGTTCTGGCGAGATTTATGTCGAAAAATATATTGAAAATCCAAAGCATATCGAAGTTCAGATTTTGGGCGATACGCATGGCAATATGGTGCACCTTCACGAGCGGGATTGTTCAGTGCAACGTCGTAATCAGAAAGTCATCGAAATTGCACCAGCCGTTGGACTAAGTCCTGAATTTCGCAATGAAATCTGTGAAGCGGCAGTCAAACTCTGTAAAAATGTCGGCTATGTCAATGCAGGTACGGTCGAATTTCTTGTGAAAGACGACAAATTTTACTTTATCGAGGTCAATCCGCGTGTGCAAGTTGAGCACACGATTACCGAGCTTGTGACGGGCGTGGATATTGTGCAGGCGCAGATTTTGATTGCGCAAGGAAAAGAACTGCACAAGGAAATCGGGATTCCAGCACAAGAGGAGATTGTTCTGCTCGGTTCGGCGATTCAGTGTCGGATTACGACGGAAGACCCTGAAAATAACTTTTTGCCTGACACAGGCAAGATTGACACTTATCGCTCGCCGGGCGGCTATGGGGTGCGGCTTGACGTCGGGAATGCTTATGCAGGTTATGAAGTAACTCCATATTTTGACAGTTTGCTAGTTAAGGTCTGCACTTTTGCCAATAATTTTGATGATACGGTGCGGAAAATGCAGCGGGTGCTGCATGAATTTCGCATTCGTGGTGTGAAGACTAATATTCCGTTTTTGATTAATGTGGTCAATGATGAACATTTCACAAGTGGTGCTGCCACGACGACTTTCATCGACAATACGCCAACGCTCTTTAATTTTCCACGGCTGCGCAATCGTGGCACGAAGACCTTGCATTATCTTGCTAATATTACGGTCAATGGTTTTCCGGGAATTGAAAAAACAGAAAAAAGGCATTTTGATGCGCCTCGCCAACCAAAATTAAATTTGACCGACCGGACTCATCTGAAAACGACGAAAAATATCCTTGACGAACAAGGGGCTGACGCCGTAGTCGAATTTGTTAAAAATAAAAAAGAAGTGCTGTTGACCGATACGACTTTTCGTGATGCACACCAGTCTTTACTGGCGACTCGTTTGCGGCTACAGGATATGAAAGGTATCGCCGAGGCCGTTGATGCAGGCTTACCTGAACTTTTCTCCGCTGAAATGTGGGGCGGTGCAACCTTTGATGTCGCTTATCGTTTCCTCAATGAAAGCCCTTGGTATCGTTTGCGCAAGCTGCGTAAATTGATGCCGAATACCATGTTCCAGATGCTTTTCCGAGGTTCCAATGCGGTTGGCTATCAAAATTATCCTGATAATGTGATTGAAGAATTTATTCGTATTGCGGCGCGAGAAGGGATTGATGTTTTTCGTATCTTTGATAGTCTGAACTGGTTGCCGCAGATGGAGAAGTCTATTCAAGCAGTGCGTGATGCGGGCAAGATTGCAGAAGCGACGATTTGCTATACGGGCGACATCTTGGACGATGAGCGCCAGAAATATTCGGTACAGTACTATAAAGATTTAGCGAAAGAGCTAGAAGCGACAGGGGCACATATTCTGGCGATTAAGG
>JAJXWC010000170.1 GCA_021781855.1 Bacillota bacterium
TAAAAGTCCATTGACGACCAGCTTCTGATTTTTTATCCCTAGTTCAGCCAGTTCTTTTGAGGCACGCTCGGCTTCGTAAATAGCCGATTTTTGTGGACGTGTTACTAAAAGTAAAGTCGTCAAAGTACCGTCAGAAAGCGTTTTTACCGCCTGTGCGTAGCTTTCACGTTTCTCGCCTAAGCCTGAGAGCTGTCCCAAGCAAGAGACACCTGTCGTGTTCTCATCCAGATAATTCGTCCAAGCTGACGGCAAAGCTAGCATGCGCAAGGTGTGTCCTGTTGGCGCAGTGTCAAAAATCACATAGTCAAAGTCATCAGCAACTTGAGCGTTAGTCAAAAAGCCTGCAAATTCATTAAAAGCAGCGATTTCAACCGTACAAGAGCCTGAGAGCTGTTCTTCCATATTTTCAACGGCACTATCGGGTAAAATACCACGATAAGGCGCAACGACTGCCTCTTTGTACTCATCTGCCGCTGTGACGGGGTCAAAATTTGCGACTTGTAGATTGGGAATTTCAGCAATCGTTTTTGGCTTATTTGTCAGCTTTGTCTGGAAAACGTCCTGCAAGTTTGAAGCAGGGTCAGTGCTGACCAACATGACTTTCTTGCCTGTGTCAGCTAACGTGACCGCTGTGGCACAGGCTGAGGTCGTTTTGCCGACCCCACCTTTACCTGTGAAAAAAAGATACTTTGTGAGCGACAGCGTTGTCGGGTCAAAAGTTTTCATTGATGTTCTCTTTCTTAGCAGCAGCCATTTCCGCCGCATCCGCAGCTTGGTTTTTCAGTGTTTGCTTCAGTCGTAACCTTGGCTTGTGCGAGATATTTTTCCTCTTGTTCAATATAGGTTCCGCAGTTGCAATTTCCGCCACAACAAGCTTCTCCTGTTTCGGCTGCTATAATATCACAATGTTCTTTCAGCTCGGTCATCAGAGGATACGCCCCCGTTTTGACGACTTCGCCATCCACAAGCGTAATCGGCAGCACTTTTTCACCTTGTTCTTGAAGAAGTTTGAGTACTGTTTCGTTGACAACAAAAATCTGCGGATTGCTAGTTAGGTTGTAGCGATAGGCTTTGACTTCTGGTTCGTCTTTTAGTGCGTCCATCATATTCGTGATACGAAGCAGTTCCGGGTCAACGGAAGGTCCGCAAACTCCTGTGGAGCAGCACATAGCAGGTTCAAAAATTTCTAGTTTTTTCATGATAAGTTTCCTTTCTGTGGCTCATACATTGATTTTTGCCTTAGGCAAGTGTATGGCCTGTTTCAATAGCGTTTTCAGTAGCACAATCGCAGCTTTTCTGTGCACAAGCACAATTTGAGCGTTCCGATGTGAAGAGTTCACTGCAGACCGCTTGAAAATCAGTAATAAAATCTGTGCTCAATGTGTAATGATTCCAAGTGCCTTTTTTCTCCACCTCAACGATTCCCGCTTTTTCCAGTACTTTCATGTGATGCGATAGCGCCGGCTGCGTGAAATCAAAATGAGTAAGAATGTCGCAAGCACATAATGTACCACAAGATAACAGGTCAACAATCTTTAGACGATTCGGTTCTGCCAGAGCTTTTAGAATGAGTGACGTTTTTTCGTAGTCCATCGTTTCCCTTTCATAAACAATTGTTTATATTAAATATAAACCTTTGTTTATGTAATGTCAAGAAATTGACTTTCGTACTCGTTGATCGATAGAAGGTATTTAAATCAGCAAGACGCGCATTGCGTCTCTTAAAGAGACTAAAATTAATGAATATTTCATGATTGAAAACTCATACTCATTATAACCGTGCAAATTGTGCATATCATTAAACTAATTTTTTAGAATAGGGATATAGCAGAGTCTGATATTTTTACATTACTTCAACAAATTTATCAAATAGAAAAAAGATGCAATCTAGCATCTTTCTCAGTAGTAATGCGCCTCTAGCGGTTATATTTTCATGTCGTCTTACGGGGGGTGATTATTATATCACACCCTCTACCTAGACATTTAGTTAAAACTATTTTTCTATACTGACCCATTTACAACAGTCATTTCGCTCTGAAATACTAAAAGATAATTTTAGATTTCGGCGCCCACTTGTTTTCCAATTTTTGTTTGGTGGGAAGCAATAAACGTAAAGAATTTAAAAGAACAATCAACGTACTTCCTTCATGCAATGAAACACTCATCACAATTGACATATTGCGCCACAAGCTAAAATAGACAAGTGCTAGCACAACAAGCAATGCAAAAAAGATGTTCTCCATTACCACTTTTTTCAGACGTTTGGACGTTCGATGTGCGCTGCTCAAGTTAGACAAATCATTTTTCATCAGTACCATATCAGCCGTTTCAATCGCAACAGCCGTGCCTTCTCCCATTGCTATTCCTATGTCAGCCGTTGCTAAGGCTGGCGCATCATTCACTCCATCACCCACCATAGCAATCATTCCATATTGTTTTTTCTTTTCAGAAATAATTTCAGCCTTTTGCTCTGGCATAACATCGGCAACAACAGAACTAATTCCTAACTTCTGACCAATCGCCTGACCTGTAAGTTTCGCATCTCCCGTAATCATGATGGTTTCAATGACTTCTTTCTGAAGATATTGAAGGGCAGAAATAGCCGTTGCTTGAGGTATATCCTGAATTGCAATCAGTCCAATTACTTGCTGATTTATTCCTACAAAAACGACGGTCTTTCCTTCTCTTTCTAATTTTTCCTTACTTGTCTGCCACTTTTGCCCCACTTCGACAAATGTATCGGGTTTTGAAATTTGGATTTGCTTTCCCTTATAGTTTGCAACAAGCCCTCTTCCTAACTGATTTTCCACTTCTAAATGAAGTTTATTGTCTTGATGGTCAAACGCAGAGACAATCGCATTTGCTAGGGGATGATTGCTTTGCCTTTCCATCGCAACAATCACCTCTCTGAGCTCAGCATTATCATTTTCAAACTCAAAATCAACCACTTTAGGCTTGCCTTCTGTCAAAGTTCCTGTTTTGTCAAAAGCAACCGCCTTAACCTTGCTAAAGTTAGAAAGAAAGCTTCCTCCTTTAAGTAAAACTCCTTGGCGGGCTAAAGTAGAAATTCCTGCTAAAGTTGCAGGAACTGCCGCAACAGCAAGAGCACAAGGTGAAGAGGAAACTAAGAAAACCAAACTACGAGAAAAACTTTCAAACCAAGTCCACTGGAAAAGAAAAGGAGTGCTAATCAAAATAAGCCCAAAAAGCACTAAAATCGTATTAACGTAAATAGGCTCAAACTTTTTTATAAAACTTGCTGTAGGAGACAGATTCGTTTGCGCTTGCTCAACCAATCTTAGAATTTTTGAAAAAACGGTATCTTCACTCCTCTTAGAAACCGTCATGATAAAGCTACTATTCCCATTGATTGTCGAACCATAGACCTCATCTCCTACGACTTTTTCCCGAGGAATACTTTCGCCATTAATTGTTGACTCATCAATGCTTGCTCTCCCCTCAATAATGACTCCGTCTGTTGCAATTTGAGCACCGTTGAGAACTTGCAAACGGTCGCCAATCTTTAGTTGCTCAACCAAAACTGTCTCAATTTCGCCGTTTGCTTTAATCCGACGAGCCTCTCTCGGATTCAACTCAAGAAGTTTTGTGATTTCTCGTTTGCTTTTTCCTTCGACAAATTCTTCAAGAAAATGTGCACCCGCAAAGATAAAAATAAGCAATGCAGCTTCTATCGCTTCCCCTAAAAAGATTGCCCCAACTGCTGCTAAAGTCATCAAAACGTGTGTGTTGGGAGTAAATCTTTTTTTGCGTCGAGTATTCTCAACTGTATCTTCGATTCCTTCCCACACCACGTGATAACCTGAAAGAAGTGTTACTAAAATACTTATCAACTGCCTTGTCAGTGAAGAAACAGGCAAGATTAGCGCTAAAATAAATGCTCCTAATCCTAGAAAATATAAGATTGCTGCCCAGTTTCTCTCTTCTTTTCTTCCTCTCATCTTCTTGACCTCCCTTTTTAAATCTACGGTTTTTTGTTATACTCTAAGTATAAACTATACCTTAAAGGGAAGGTCAAGGATTTTATGTCAATTCAAAAGTATTTAACGATTGGGCAACTGAGTCGCTATTCCGAAATCCACGTCAAAGCACTTCGCTACTATGAAAAAATAGGGATTTTAGCACCTAATTTCGTTGATGAAACAAACAGTTACCGCTATTACTCTTTTGCTCATATCCCCTATGTACGAATTATTAAACTCTGCGCTGACTATGACATTCCACTAAAAACTTTTAATGATTTTATCCGCACCGATGGAAAAATTGAATTGAACAAAATGATTGAACAAGCCCAGCACTTGATTAAAATGAAACAAAAAAAGCTGCTGGAAGACCAACAATTCTTGAGCTATATTCAACAAGAAGTGGAACTCTCTCAACGTCTTCATCAGACGTCAGAAATGGTGATTGAGCAAGTCCATGAAGATTTCCTCCTTCTTTCCTACGATGGTGAATTTTTTTCTCCCTCTTACTACAATCAGATTATTGATGCTCTCAAATTAATTGAACAAAATCATATCGAATTTTATAACCGAATCGGCTGTTATTATGATTTTTCCTCCGCCAAACCTGAGCAATACCTCGCCCTAAAAATCAAAGCCCATTCCAAAGCAACTCAGAATTTAAATATTCTTCATATTGATAAAATTTCTGCACTCGCGCGGCATATTCTTCCAGAAAAAGTGTTACCAACCCTAACACTTTTACAAACAGAGGGGATTCAGCGTTTTCTTGTTCTGGAAACTTATGAAACACCTTACAACTTTTCAAAACCTCATTTAGAATTAAGAGCCGATATTACTCCGAATTTATGAAGCAGAGACTTATTTAGTGAGAGTTGAAATTCCCTCCAAGTTTAGGGTACAACCTCTAGGTGAAAAAATAAGCGACCTGTAAACGGCTGAAGCCGCAATAGTCTGCTTAGCATCTTTAATATGAGGTTCCCCTGTCCATCTACGCTATCCATTCGCACTATCTCCACTTTA
>JAJXWC010000013.1 GCA_021781855.1 Bacillota bacterium
TTTTTTGTCCGTCCAACTCACAGAAAACGGGTTTACCGCAGAGATGCAGCTAACTGACTTTCACGCACAGCCGCTTGGTTTTCTAGGCGGCGGTGCAACGCTTGCCTTCGCCGAAATCGCCGCAGGGATGGCGTCCAATCAGCTTATCAGCGCTGACGAATTTGCCGTTGGAAAATCCATCTGCGCCCATCACCTCAAGCCGACAAAAGCCGAACACACGCTTGTTGCCTCTGCCATACTGCTTCACAAAAGCACGCACACGCACCTCTGGGAAATCAAAATGCGCGATGCAAACGGCCAACTCATCTCTAGCATTACCGTCGAAAATGCGATTATTAAAAAAGTTTAGAAGTGAAATTCTAAACTTTTTGTTTTATCTTCATTTCCGAGGATAGCGGCGATAAACCACAAACCGGCGGAAAATATAATGCAAAGGAACATAAAGTGCGTGAACCAAGCGGGTGTAAGGGAAAAATCCGAACATAGCGAGTCCGCAAATGATATGGAGCTTGTAAATCAGCGGCACGACATTGCCTGCCATCATCTGCCACTGAGGTTGGAGCATGAAGAGTGTCCGCCCCCAAATTGAGATGTTTAGGCGATAATCAAAGCTAGGGTCAAGCGGTCCTGCGACAAAGGAGCTGAGCATTCCCAAGATAATCGTCACAGCAAGTGCCACGATGACGATACTATCGGTCAGACTACTCGTCGCAAAAACACGCAAATTCGTGAAACGCCGATAGACCAGTACAAGTACACCGACCAGCGCCATCACCCCAAAGATACCGCCCATCGTCATTGCCATATAAACGTGATAAAAATGGTCCGAAATCCCAATCGCATTAGTCCACGACTCTGGGATGAAAATCCCGATAACGTGTCCCATGAAAACACCTAAAATCCCAATATGAAAGAGAATGGAACCCCAAATCAATCGTTTCTTCTCCAATAATTCACTAGATTTTGCCGTTACTCCACCGGGTTTTCGCAGCCGCCAAATCGTCCCGATAAAGAACGATAAGAGCATGGCATAAGGGTAAACAACCCAAAGTAGAATATTGCCAAAGTTACTCATCTCTATCTCCTCCCTCATGTTTTACGCAATAGCGCAAGATGACACGAATCAGCCGCACTAAACGAATATAGGGTTCATTTTCTAATTCTTTCGCATGAGCCAGAATCTCATAAGTTCCGTCTTCAAGAACTGAAAACAGCAGTTGCAAGTCTTCAATCCGTGCATCAATGACTGGACCATTTGACCACTTTCCGACCGCCAAAAATTCCAACATCGTGGGCAAATAATCCGTCATCTCTGACAAATCCAACTCAACACCAAACATTTCATAGAGCATTTTCAGCTTAGCAAGCACGCCGCCGCGTTCTCTGGAATCTTCTAGCTTATAATAAGTCGCATACAGTGTAATTCGCTTGTTCAGCTCAAAAATCCGTGTATAATCTTCCTGTAACTCCTGCAAAGGCGTTGCGGCAAATTCATTCAATATGGCCAGCAGCGCTGCTTTTTCAGGCAAATCAGGGACGACACGCTCTGCTTCATTTGCCAGATAGAGCACTTCTCGGTCAGGAAAATCAATCGCTTGGGAAAGAAGTAGAAAGCTTTTTCTCAAGCGCTCTAGTTCAACAACATCAATCACGCCAGATTCCTCCATAGAAGCTTTCTGCGTAAATATCGCTACCAGACTTACCGTTTTGCGCTTTTTGAATCATTGATGAATGCAAATCCGCCAATGAGCAGCCGTTACACTCATCATAGCCGAGCGCACCTTGCGCTTTATTGACATCTTCCATGTAGTCTTCTTTATGCTGCTTTGGAATGACAAAACGGTCCTCGTATTTGGCAATCGCAAGCAGTCGATAGAGTGAGCGTGCTGTTTCAGACGTCAAGCCAACGTTGGCTAATTTTGTCACATCAAAATCTTTTCCAGATGTTTCTGCCCGCATGAACAAGCGAAGCATTGCAAGCTTATAAAGCGCCGTCTTCACAGGTTCAACATTTCCTGCAGTCAAGATAGAAGCTAAATACTCCGTCGGAATACGCATCTCGTCAATCCCAGGGAAAATCATTTCTGGGTTAAGATTTGTGTTTTTACCTTCGATATAGCTCATGATAGGAGAGAGCGCCGGTACGTACCAAACCATTGGCATGGTGCGGTATTCTGGGTGCAATGGAAAGGCAATCTTATCCTCCATGACCATTCGATAGACAGGTGAATGCTGTGCAGCTTCCAACATTTCCTCCGAAATCCCCTCAGCACGCGCTGCGGCAATGATTTCTGGGTCATTTGGGTCAAGGAAAACTTCCAGTTGGCGAGCATAAAGTAGCTTTTCATCGGGCTCACTCGCTGCTTCGGCTACTTTGTCTGCATCATAAAGCATTGCGCCAATATAGCGAATCCGTCCGACACAAGTCTCAGAACAAACAGTTGGCAAGCCTTCCTCAATCCGAGGATAGCAGAAGGTGCATTTTTCTGCCTTGTGCGTGCTCCAGTTGAAATAAACTTTTTTATAAGGGCAGCTCGAGACGCAGAAACGCCAGCCTTTACAGTGGTCTTGATTGACAAGGACAATCCCATCTTCGTCCCGCTTATACATGGCACCTGATGGACAAGCTGAGACGCAAGCTGGATTGAGACAGTGCTCACACAAACGAGGCAGATACATCATAAAAGTCTGCTCAAAGTTCGCTTTGATATCGGCTTCAATCTTTGCAATATTTGGGTCGTTGGCAATAGAGTGTTCGCCGCCTGCAAGGTCATCGTCCCAGTTTGGTCCCCATTGCAAATCCATATTCTGCCCTGTGATTTGTGACTTTGCACGAGCCACAGGTTGATGTTTTTGAGCCTTGCCAAAGAGATTGCGATAGTCGTAAGTCCAAGGTTCATAGTAATCATCAAGCTCAGGCATATTGGCGTTGTAGAAAATGCTGAATGTTGAAATTTTTTCAGCCTTTCCGCCAGCTTTCAGGGTTAGTTTGCCTTTTTTATTGAGCTTCCAACCACCGTTGTATTTTTCTTGGTCTTCCCAACGTTTCGGATAGCCAACACCAGGCTTTGTTTCGACGTTGTTAAACCAGATATATTCAGTCCCTGGACGGTTCGTCCAAGTGTTTTTACAGGTCACAGAGCAAGTATGGCAACCGATACATTTATCAAGGTTCAACACCATACCGATTTGGGCTTTAACTTTCATTCGCTGCCCCCTTCATTCCATTCTACTTTGTTGAGTTTTCTTACATTAACATAGAGGTCACGTTGATTTCCGATAGGACCGTAGTAGTTCCAGCCATAGGAAAGTTGCGCATAGCCACCGACCATCTGCGTCGGTTTGATATGGATTTGCGTTGGTGCGTTGTGCGAGCCACCACGATTTCCCGTGAGATTCGACAATGGCACTTGTATCGTGGCATCTTGTGCATGGTACATATACATCGTGCCTTCTGGCATGCGATGAGAGACGACCGCACGTGCTGTGACAACACCGTTACGATTGTAAAGCTCTAGCCAGTCATTATCTTTGATGTCAAGCTTTTTGGCATCCTCGATAGACAGCCAGACATTTGGACCGCCACGGAAAAGGGTCAGCATGGTCAGGTTGTCCTGATACATGGTGTGAATATTCCACTTGCCATGCGGTGTCATATAGCGCAAGGTAATTTCTTTGCCGTCTGCTGCTTTGATTTCCACGTCTTTTGGTCCCATCACTTGCGGTGGCAAGGTTGGTTTATAGGTGGATAAATTTTCGCCGTATTCTTGGAAAATCTCGTGGTCAATATAGAACTGTTGACGACCTGTCAGCGTGCGGAAAGGCACAAGACGCTCAATATGCAGTGAAAAGGCAGAATAGCGGTCTCCATCTTTCTTCGCTGATGTTCCGATTGGAGTCGGATAAGATTCACGAGGTTGTGCCGTAATCTCTTTGAAGGTCATCTTTTGCTGTTCGTAGCCGCTACCGATATCCAATAAGTCAAGTCCATGTTCTTCTTCTGCAGCTTTCCATGCTTCCATGTTGACTTTACCATTTGAGGTTGAAGATAGGGTCAGAATAGCATCAGCGACTTGCTTGGCTTCACGAAGTTTAGGCTGCCCTGTCGGCGTTGTACCGAGCATGTGTTTCAGCTCTTCGTACTGCTTGCCGATTGGGAAGGTCAGACCGTTTGCGCCGACTTTTCCTTGTTCAAGATTTGGACCAAGGGAGACATATTGGTCATAGACTTTCGTATAATCTCGCTTGACCAGATTGAAATTCGGCATCGTTTGTCCCGGAATAGCTTCGATTTCACCTTTTTTCCAGTCTTTGATTTGCCCATAAGGTTGAGCAATCTCAGCCTTAGAGTCATGCGCCAGTGGACTCATGTGTAGGTCATAAACTGGCTCTGTGAACTCTTCCTTCGCCATTTCTTGAAAGGCTTTGGCAAGTTCGCGGAAAGTGTTCCAGTCGGATTTTGATTCCCAGAGCGGACTAACTGCAGCATTGAAAGGGTGGATGAAAGGATGCATATCTGTCGAAGACAGGTCCTCTTTTTCATACCATGTTGCAGCAGGCAGGATAACATCAGAATAGAGCGGTGTTGTGACCATACGGAAGTCAAGGTCAACCACAAGGTCAAGTTTACCTGTCACTTCGGCTTCGTCCCATTCCATTTCCTCTGGTTTAAAATTATCATTCGTTTTGGCAAGCAGACCGTTTTCTGCGCCGAGCAGGTGTTTCATGAAATACTCAGCCCCTTTACCTGATGAAGCAAAGAGATTTGAGCGCCAAATAAACATCCCTTTAGGTTGATTTTCCGCGCGGTCTGGTGCTTCTACGGCAAATTGGAGACTACCCGCTTTGAGTTCTTCGACGAGACGTGGACGAATTTCATTGATATCCGTTGTCCCGTATTGTTTAACAAAATCAAGTGGATTTCGGTCAAACTGTGGATAGCTAGGCAGCCAGCCAAGGCGAACTGCCAGTTGATTATAGTCTGCGGGGTGTTTGTAACTGTTCGCCGTTTTGTTAGCTAATGGTGACTTAAGCGCTTCATTGTCCAGTTCGTCATATTTCCACTGGTCAGAAGCAAAATAGAAGAACGATGTTCCATTTTGCTGACGAGCACCACTTGTCCAGTCTTTGGCAAAAGTTACCGCGCCCCAGCCCTCAAATGGACGAAGCTTTTCTTGACCGACATAGTGCGCCCAGCCGCCGCCAGAAACACCGACACAGCCTGTGAGCGTCAGCATATTGATGGCGCAGCGATAGAGCATATCAGAGTTAAACCAGTGATTGACCCCAGCACCAATGATAATCATCGTTTTACCGTTGGTATCCTCTGCATTTTGGGCAAATTCGCGACCAATCTGAATAGCGAGTGAGGCTTTGACACCCGTGATTTTCTCTTGCCAAGCTGGTGTAAATGGAGAATCCGCATCGTCATAACCTTTCGCTGCAAGCTCATCAGATTCAACACGCTTGACACCAAATTGTGCCATCTGCAAGTCAAAAACAGTCGTGACCAAATGTTCCGTGCCATCCGCAAATTTGATGGTGAGCGTTGGAACGTTTCTTGTCAAAATACTTGCGCCTGCTTCATCAAAATAAGGAAAATCAATTTTGACATGGTGCTCGTCCCCTGTCAGTACTGACAATTTTGGATTGATGCCATCAAGTTTAAGATTCCATTTTTCCTTGTGGTCCCAGCGCTGACCAATCGTACCATTTGGCACTTTGATTTGACCATCATTTTCGTCAATGAGCACGGGTTTCCAAGCTGCATTTTCTTCTGAATTTTCGCCGTTCAAGTCCGAAATCCGCAAGAAACGACCTGATTTGAACTTGCCATTTTCCTCCTTATCCAACAAAATAAGGAAAGGCAAATCAGTATATTGCTTTGTATAATCAATAAAATAAGGAACCTGACGGTCAACATAGTATTCTTTGAGTATCACATAAGTCATCGCCTGTGCGAGTGCTGCATCAGAGCCTGGTTTTGGTGCTAGCCAATTATCTGCAAATTTGACATTTTCAGCATAATCAGGCGCTACAGCAACAACTTTTGCCCCTTTGTAACGGGCTTCCGTCATAAAGTGAGCGTCAGGTGTCCGTGTCAGCGGTACATTGGAGCCCCACATGACGATATATTGCGAATTATACCAGTCACCTGACTCTGGTACATCTGTTTGTTCGCCCCAAACTTGCGGCGAAGCAGGTGGCAAATCCGCATACCAATCATAAAACGAGAGCAATTCGCCACCAAGCAAGCTCAAAAAGCGAGCGCCAGAAGCGAACGAAATCATGGACATGGCAGGAATCGGCGAAAAGCCCGCAATACGGTCTGGACCATATTTTTTTATCGTATAAATCAGCATGGCTGAAATCAGCTCTAAAGCATCATCCCATTTGACTCGCACAAGACCACCATGACCACGCGCAGATTTGTACTGCTGCGTTTTTTCAGGGTCTTCAACGATAGACTGCCAAGCCGCCACAGGGTCACCTGCATGAAGATTTTTAGCCTCCGTCCAGAGCGTCCAAAGCACGCCGCGAATGTAAGGATATTTAATCCGCAAAGGCGAGTATTCATACCAGCTAAAGCTTGCACCGCGAGGACAGCCACGTGGTTCGTAATCAGGAAAATCAGCTCCACAGCTTGGATAATCCGTTGCCTGATGTTCCCAAGTAATAATGCCTTGCTTCACAAAGACATTCCATGAGCACGAACCTGTGCAGTTCACCCCATGCGTCGTGCGAACCACCTTATCATGTGCCCAGCGACGACGGTAAATATCCTCCCAGCGACGATTATTTTCTTCGAGCTGGGTGAATGAGCCGTTGAATTTATCAACGACATTGAAAAAACGTGGTTTTCTCATCTATCTATTTTTCCTTTCGAAAGGATATGGTTTTTACATATTATTTTACTCATCAAGTATAGCGCAAACGCTGGCAAAGCGCAATGCATAAGGCTGTATAAGATTTTTGACATTTTGTCGTAAAACCTTTATCTGTACGGTTTTGCAACATACTGTTGCTTATCTTTTTATTATTAAATTTTATTTACAAATCGCCATATTTACGATAAGCCTTTCTACGCCATCTCTTCCACAATACTTTCCATTGCTTTCTTAAATTAAAGATTAGGTAGCAAGTAAAAAAACTCAAATTTCTTTACGAAATCTGAGTTTATCTGTTAAAAGTTTTTATGTACAGGAAGAATCAATAAAGATAAGTCAAATCACTTGCCACTGTGGGGTAAGCAGTAACCATCTTTTGGAAACCTGCTGCATCAGTCTTTGTCTGAATCAGGAGCATGAGCAAATTAACCAGCTCGTCTGCGACAGTGCTAATCATTGATGCACCGACAATCTCGCCCTTTTCATTAGTTGCAATTTTTGCCTTGGAAAATGGGTCTGCGATACGTTTGTACGTGAACCAGTTTGTCATGTCCATCGTCTTAACAGAAATACCGTCCCCCGAGAGCTGTCCAACCTCAGCAAATTTACTTGCACCATAGATAACCGAAGGAATAGTGGGGTACTCAATCGAATTTGCATTTTTAGTATTCAAACTGTGTGCGAGATAGTTGGACTCAAACATAGAAACAGTAGTAAGATGTGCTAAAGGCTTTGCAAGAACATCGCCCATCGCATAGATATTAGGATTTTTCGTTTGAAGCAGGCTATTTACCTTGATACCTCGTGCGTCCGCCTCAACACCTACAGCTTCAAGGTTTAGTTTATCAACATTTGCCACTCGCCCGACACCTGCTACAGCATAGTCTGTCACGATTTCGAAGCCTGCATGATTCGACAATTTGAGTTTACCATCTGCTGTATGCTCAACCTTTTCAATTTCTACCTGCTCCTTGAAAATAATCCCATCCGCTGCCAACCGCGCCAGATAATCATGCGCTAGTTCCTGATTAAAATGTAAAATTGTCAACTCAGACTTGGCAAGCACCGTCACATGACTACCCGCAGCATGCGCAATTTGTGCCAACTCAAGTGTAACAGGACCCGTCCCTAAAAAGACGATATCGTGAGGTAACGATTCTAGTAGTAGGAAGTCATCACTGCTCTTAAGTAATGTTCCTCCCTCAATATCCATCTGCCGCGGGCTCGTACCTGTTGCAATGATATATTTCCCAGCTGTGTAAGATTTTCCCGCAACTTCAACTTTTCCATCCGCTGTGAACACTGCCGTCCCATAAATTGTTTCAATTCCAGATGCCTTGAGCCCTGCTAACGCATTCTCAGCAAATGGGTCAGTTGTTATTTTTTTACGCGCAATAAGCTCTGACCAATCCACTTGGACACTCCCTTTGATGCCTCCTCCTCGTAAGCGATTAACGCGACTTTGTGTCTCAACCGCTGCCATCATCAGCTTTGTCGGGTCGCAACCGAAGTTAGGACAAACCCCACCCCAGAGATAATTTTCCACAATTGCAACACTAGCGCCACTTCCTTTGAGCCCATACGCAAGAGAAAGACCCGCAGGACCTGAACCAATAACAAGATAATCAAACATTGTACTACCTCTTTCTAGGAGTTAAGTTGGCAATCCGTTTCGTCAACGAAATGATAATGCTTTTCAAAATTTTCCTGCTTCACAACGAATAGCCGATTTTGCGGAGGACAAGCCTGTGCCAGCCAATCGCCGATTTCGACCATTGGAACCTCACCAAAATCAGCATTCCCTCTGGCTTGCGTAAAGTTCAGCAAGGCATACATATCGCCGACTTTCTTCAGCCTCCCCTCGTCAATATAATGTTGAAACTCTGTAGGAAAGGCTTCTGTTGAGCCATTCTGCCAAGCCAAATGACTTTTGAAAACATGTGTTTTACCATTTTTCTGAATTATCGACATTTTCACTCCTTTAATCTTAGTATAGTAGCAAAAAAAGGAGATGTCAAAAACTTTTTACGTTTTGTTTTAAAAATTTGATTATTTGAAAGATGAACTAATTGAGGTAAGCCACACCATGTTGTTTATCCATACACTAATTTTTATTATTTTCCATAATTTATGTTATAATTATTGTCAAATATCTTTTACATTCTATTGGAGGTTTTCTTATGTTCAGTTCAATGTTCATCTCATCTCGCGAAATCCTTGAAGCTGCACTGATTGTCGGAATTATTCTTGGACAACTCGTGCAAAATAAACGTAAAGACCTTATCAAATACGTTTATTTCGGTATTGCTACTGGAGCAGTCACTTGTCTCATTATGGGAACTTTTCTGTTTATCCTTCTTTCTGGAAATACAACTGGTAATGTCAATCCGACAGAGAGCTACGTTCTACTGCTTTCCGCTGCTTTTATTGCCTATCTTCCTTTCTGGCTGCACCGAAATGCTGGAGCACAGCAGATTCAGAATAAAGTCGCCCAAAATACTGGAAAATTAGGTCTGTTTCTTCTTGCCTTTCTCTCCGTTTTTCGCGAAGGCTCGGAACTCGTGATTTTCATTTTGGCGAAGGTGCAAAGTAATGCTTACGATGTTGCAACGGGGATTTTATTGGGAATTATCCTCGGTGTGCTTGTGGCCGTTCTGATTTTTAAGACTTCTGTTAAGCTTAATCTTTCCTATCTTTTCACAGGCTTGAGTATTATCCTCACTTTTCTTGGGGGAGAAATGTTCCAGCAAGGTTTGAGTATGGCATTTGGCTTGGGGAATGAAGTTACTTATACTTGTGCAATTTTATTTATAGTTGGTGCTTTGTTACTCCTTTTTCAAAAAAATTTCCGAGCTTTTTTCAATAAAAGTGAAACCTAAATTTGTTTTTGTGTTATAATCAATGTAAAAGATTTTTGACAAAATGAAGCAAAAACTAAATTCAAAGGTTGCGATAAATTCTTTCGCAGCACAAAGTCGTAAGATAGCACGGAAATGAGAACAATGAAATCCCTTGATACAACCCATGTAGGGCAGATTTATTATATTGAACGTGTGTTAGGCACTGAGCAGGGAAAATTGCGTGAACTCGGTTTTGTCACAGACAAAGCAGTCAGTCTCCTCTCAATCAACGGTGAAAATGCGATTGTCAAGCTTGAAAATGCACGAATTGCACTGAGTCTCGGCTTTTTACGACAGATTTTTGTCAAAAACGAGCGTAGTTTGGAAGATTTGACCGGTTTGTCAAATCTGACAGTTGGTCAGACCGGTATTGTCCGTATGATTGACGCGACTGGCGAAATAAAGCGGCGGCTAATGGATATGGGAATCACACGAGGTACAAGTATTTATGTACGCAAGCTCGCTCCTCTTGGCGACCCGATGGAACTTCATCTGCGCGGCTACGCCTTGTCTCTACGAAAAATGGACGCTGAAAAAATCAAAGTCGTTGTGGAAAAATAGGATAAAAATATGGCAACAATCGCTTTACTGGGAAATCCGAACAGCGGAAAGACTAGCATTTTTAATATCATCACTGGAAGCAACCAACAGGTTGGAAACTGGCCCGGCGTAACGGTTGAGCGCAAATCGGGAACTTACAAGAAAAATAAATCAATTATTATCCAAGATTTACCAGGATTATATTCGCTTTCACCGTATTCGCTGGAAGAGCAAGTTACTCGCGATTATCTGAGTCATACACCGCCTGATGCACTGGTCAACATCGTAGACAGCACTAATCTTGAACGTTCGCTCTATTTGACTTTACAACTCATGGAGTTCGGAATTCCAATGGTTTTAGCGCTTAATATGAGCGATTTAGTCGAAAAACAGGGTAAGAAGATTGATATTGAAAAGTTAAGTTACAGTCTTGGCTTACCCGTCATTGCGACTTCTGCAATCAAAAATCGTGGTCTTGATGAGGCAATCGCTCTCGCATTAAAGCTTCCACAAATCCAACCGATTGACTATGACAGCCGTCTGGAGGGTGCACTTTCTGAAATCGGTAAAGTCCTTAAAAATTCAAGCCGTTTTGACCAAATCAAAGCCTTTGAAGGTGATAAAATCGTTTTGACAGGTCTGTCAAATGAACAAAATCACGAAATTGCCGATATTGTCAAAATTACTGAAAAACTCATGACAGATGACCGAGAAAGTATCATTGTCAATGAACGATACGACCTCATCGGTCAAATCATTCGGCTCTGCGTCAGCGAAATTGACGGAGCAAAAGCCAATTTGACAGATAAAATCGACCGACTCGTTACACACAAATGGCTTGGTTTGCCGATTTTCGTTTTCATCATGTGGGCAGTTTATTTCATTTCCATCCAGACCGTTGGCACGGCTGCTAGTGATTGGCTAAACAATGTTTTCTTTGGGCAATGGCTTCCTAGCTGGATTTCGTCTCTGTTGACCACTTTACAAATTGTTCCGTGGCTGCAAGATTTAGTTTTAAATGGTATTGTAGCTGGGATTGGTGCAATTTTAGGCTTTGTACCACAAATTTTTGTCCTGTTCATCTTGCTTGGTATTTTGGAGGACAGCGGCTACATGGCACGCGTTGCTTTCGTCATGGACCGTATTTTCAGACGATTCGGTTTGTCAGGCAAGTCCTTTATTCCTATGCTGATTGCCTCGGGTTGTGGCGTACCTGGAATTATGGCAACTCGCACGATTGAGCAAGAGCGAGACCGCAAAATCACAATTATGGTCACAACTTTCATGCCTTGTTCTGCCAAATTGCCAATCATCGCATTGGTTTCCGGTGCTTTCTTCCGTCATGCGAGTTGGGTGGCACCAAGTGCGTATTTTCTTGGTATGGGAATGATTATTTTATCAGGAATTATTCTAAAAAAGACAAAAATGTTTTCCGGCGATGCTTCTGCGTTCATCATGGAACTGCCGATGTACCATCTTCCCCACGCAATGACTGTTTTCAAATATGCGTTTGACCGTGCTTTTAGCTTCATAAAACGCGCAGGTACGATTATTTTCGCTATGAATGTTGTCATTTGGTTTACCTCAAATTATAACTGGCTTGCGCAACAAGTCAATCCAAGTCAGTCGATTTTGGCTGATTTCGGTCGAATTATTGCCATTTTCTTTGCTCCGCTTGGCTTTGGTGAGTGGCGTGCCACAGTTGCAACGCTCACAGGACTTGTTGCCAAAGAAACGATTGTGGGTACAATGGGTGTACTTTTTGCTCATGGTTCGGGTAACACTCACGAACTTTGGCACGCTGTACAGCAAACTTATACGCCACTTTCTGCTTATTCGCTCCTCGTGTTCAATCTGCTTTGCGCCCCTTGTATCGCAAGTATTTCCACGATTTACAAGGAAATGGGCGAATTAAAATGGACATTACGTGCCGTTGGTTTCCAAACCGCCGTTGCCTACGGTATGAGTTTCATCGTTTACCAGCTAGGTAATGCCATATTAACCCAGCATTTACAAATAACAACTAGTCTAGCAGCACTCGTTTTGCTCGGTGGACTCTATCTTATTTTTAGAAAAGGAAAAGGCTGTGTGAGTGCTTGAAAGGCAATTTATTGCCGTCAAGTGCTTGCTGAGCCGTAGAAGGAGAAAAATATGAACTTGCCTAGCCTCATTTTATTGCTTGCAATTCTCGCAGCTACCGGCTTTACGGTACGCAAAGTTTATCGCAGTAAAGGCGCCTGCGAGGATTGCAGCAGTGCTACTTGCCCTGTCAAAAGTGCTACTGCGATTGAAAATCACACTCATGATTGTTGCAAATAAAAAAACTGGTTTTTCCAGTTTTTTTATTTTATAGCCAGGCCAATAAACATCAAAATCGTTTGGACCAATGAGAAAATCATCAAAATTTTAACCGAACAAACAAAAGTTTCCCGTTTAACTTGCTTGGCAAGATAAGGTTTTGCAAATTTTACCATAAGCGGAGCAATCAGAATAATAGCATACATAACTGGAGAGATGAGTTGGAGTACTGCAGCGAGAAAAACCACAATAAAACTTGCAATAAGTGCCCATTTCCACCAAGCGAGCGCAGCGTTTTTTCCAATATAATGCACAATCGTGTAACGCTGATTCGCTTCATCCTCTTCTAGGTCGCAAGTATTATTTGCAAGCATGAGATTAGCAATTAAAAGTGTGCTTGGGAGCGCAATCAAAAAAGTTTGAGCAATCGTTGAGAAATTCCAGATAAAAACAGCATGAGCATTAATATAAACACAAATTAGAAAAATGATATAACCCATCGTAAGACCGCTCAGCAATTCGCCCAAAGGTAAACTAGACAACGGTTTTGGTCCGCCTGCATAAAAAACACCAACAGCATAGCAAATCAAACCAAGCCAAAAGACCGCCCAGCCTGTCATGCTTGCAACAAGCAGCCCTAAAGCTAAAGAGCCGAAAAAAAAGAAAGCAAGCAAGCTTTTAATCGTGCGCATACTCAACTGCTCACGTCCAATAATATTCGTATTTTTCTGATAATCGGCAGTATCCACCGCATTGTGATAATCATTATAATTATCCCAAATGTCAACAAAACAGTTAAACATTAGCATGGCGGCAAAATAAAGCACCAACGGCAGAAGACTGGCACGATGATAGTGATAAAGACTATAAGCCAAACCCAAAAGAAAAGGAAAAACACTAGCCGTTTTGGCTTTAAGTTCGATAAGCTCAGCAAAAATTTTAAAATTCATAATTATCCTTATAATTAGGCGCACAGAACTCGCCCTAAATCTGTGAAAATTGATACAAGTGTGGTAAAATTAAATTTAGCAACAAACTGTTGTTTATCATTTTATCATAATAAGAAAAATTTTTCAGATGACTATAAATAAAAATCGCTATGACCGTCAAATTCGCGTGGCACAAGTGGGTGAGACTGGACAGGAAAAATTGGCGCATGCACGAATCCTCATCGTCGGTGTTGGCGCCTTAGGAACATACGCGGCAGAACAGCTTACACGTGCTGGCATCGGTAGTCTCGTATTAATTGACAATGATGTGGTTGAGGAAAGCAATTTACAACGACAGACCTTATTCACAGCGTCCCATTTAGGACAGGCAAAAGTTTTCAGTGCGGCGCAAGAACTCCACAAAATTCGTTCTGATATCAAAATCGAAGCCCGAAAAGAAACTTTTGATACGGCACTTTTCGAGGATTTTGGACAGCTTGATTTAGTGCTTGACTGCACTGATAATTTTCTTGCACGACAACTCATCAATACTTTCTGTTTGCATCATGCGCTCCCTTTTGTCTTTGCTTCGGCTGCTGGGACAAGTGGACAGGTCATGGCATTACAAGCGCGAAACGGTCCTTGTCTTTCTTGCGTTTTCCCGGATTTACTAGAATTAGAGCGAAATTGTGAAACGGTTGGTGTGATTACACCACTGATTCCACTTGTTTCAAGTTTGCAGATTTCCCTCGCCCTCCAAATTTTGCTGACACCTGAAAAGGTTGACTGGGAATTAATGCAAGTCGTAGAAAGTTGGCCTATAAGTTTGACCACTTTTCACGTAAAAAAACGAGCAACTTGTGAAATATGCAGCCAAAACTCTGCTCAGGAAAATCTTTTTTCTCGCAGTTGCGGAGGTGTTTTTCAAGGAATTTTACCTGATTTGGCTTTTGAGCGCTTTGTCACATTCTGCCAGATAAAAAATTGGGATTTGACAGAAAATCCGCTTGCCTTTCGTGTAAAATTCGACGGTCATGAAATTACCGTTTTTCGTAATGGCCGTCTCTTATTTTACCATTTCACAATGCCTGAAGCGCAACAAATTTTTGAGGAAATAAAAAATTATGAGTGAAAAATTGAATTTGACCATCGGAATTTTAACCATCAGCGACACGCGCAATCTTTTGACCGATTTATCAGGACAAAAAATCGCTGAAATTGCTGAAAATGCAGATTTGAACATTTTTGACAGACTCGTCAAAAAAGACGAACCAGCAGAAATTCGCGCAGGGTTTGATGCTTTGTTAGGCGCCGATGTCATTATCACAAACGGTGGCACGGGAATTGCCAAACGCGATGTAACTTTTGAAGCCCTACAGCCCCTAATTGCTCAAGAAATTTTTGGATTCGGCGAGCTTTTCCGACTGTTGAGCTTTCAAGAAATCGGTACTCATGCGATTGCCTCGCGTGCGCTTGCTTTTTTTACTGCAACTGACAAACTGGTCTTCGTTCTTCCCGGCTCGCCGAACGCCTGTGAACTCGCAATGAACAAGCTGATTTTACCCGAAATTTATCATCTCATAAAGGAGAGAAGAAAATGAAGAATATGACTGAAGGAGATTTTCAAAAACTTCTCCAAATCGCACTACAAAGCCTTTCTATCCAACGGACACTACTAGAAAATCAAGCCACCGAACTCAATGATGAATTACGAACGCTCGAGCGCGATGATGAACTAGAACAAATCGACCGTCAACTCCTGCTCGTGCGCGCTGACTATGAACATTATCTTAGTCTAGTTGACCCGGAACATCCTTTTAATCTAAACGCATATTATGAATACAACTAAACCTGTTTAAACAACTCAACTTCATATCTACAAATATTCATATCCATTTGCTCTTATCTTTTGCAGCAGCAAAGCTGCTTATCCCGAAAGGGTGTTAGCACGCACTGCTGAAATAAAATTCAGAAAGAAGAATTCTAATGAATAAAAAAACAATCGCAACTGCAGCCGTAACAGCTTCTGCAGCCACTCTCTTGGCAGGTTGTGCCAATTCAACAAGTGCTACAAATGCTCCCAAAACCGTAACAATCAATTACTCAGCAGCAGCAAGCCTTCAGCCTGCTCTCACAAGTATCTACAAAACTTATCACGAGGCGCACCCAAATATCACGATTGACTTTGACTTTGCAGGCTCTGGTGCAATTCGTCAGAAAGTTTTAGCTGGAGCGCCTATCGACGGTGTTTTCCTTGCCTCTACTTCTGATATGGAAAAACTAGGCGATAAAGTAACTGCAGAATCTTCCGCACTCGGAAATGAACTTGTCGCAGTCGTTCCAGCTACTTCTACTGCATCGGGAAGCATTTCTGAGCTCGTCCAAAAAGCCAAAAAAATTGCAATCGGTGAACCAGCTACCGTCCCTGCCGGAATGTATGCGAGCCAAACCCTCACAAAACTTGACCTGACAAAAACAGCCCAGTCCAAACTCGTTGAAGGTTCAGATGTAACACAAGTTCTTAGCTACGTTGCTGCGGGTAATGCTGACCTTGGTTTTATCTACAAAACAGATGCCGCAACCAATAAAAATGTAAAAATCGTTGCAACTGTTCCAGCAAGCGACCATGCCGCAATCATCTATCCGCTCGCCACCATCAAGGGTACAAACAAAGCTGAAACAGATGCAACCGAAGCTTTCAACAGTTATCTCAAAAGTGACGCAGCCAAAAAAGTCTTTGAAGCTTATAAATTTACCATTCAACCATGATTACACCGCTTCTCCATTCGCTCATTGTTGCGATTTTAGCTACCTTTTTTAGCTTTATCCTCATGTTTCCGCTCGCTTATAAAAGTGTTTTCAAAGCCTATCGCGGACGTACACTTGTTGAAATTATCCTACTTTTACCACTGGTTTTACCGCCAACGATTGTCGGACTTTATCTCTTGCAGATTTTTGGAAAATACGGTATTTTCGGTTTTCTTGGTGCACATTTGATTTTCTCTCTTTCTGGTGCTGTACTCGCTACAACAATTATCACTTTTCCGCTGGTCTATCAAGGGCTAAAAGCAGGTTTCCTCGGTGTTCCCCAAGAGCTAATTGATGTCGCACGCGTTTACGGAGCAAATCGAAGGCAACTTTTAATTCACGTTATTTTCCCTTCTGCATGGTCAATGGTTTTAGCCAGCATTCTTCTTGCTTTCTGTCGTGCCTTAGGCGAATTTGGTGCAAGCCTTATGGTTGCCGGTTACATTCCTGGGAAAACAGACACTTTAGCAAATTCAATTTATTTCGCCGTCCAAAATGGAAATAACAACCAAGCATTACTACTTTCTTTTCTAAATATCATGATTGGAATCGTGATTTTAGGACTGGTTCTCATTCTTGGAAAACAACACAGCAAAAAATGAGCTTAATAAGCTCATTTTTTTATTCAATCCGATAATAAAAATCCGAAGCGCTACTGGCTCCAAAGACCGCATTCCCACCATTCGTAAATACTCCTAGCCGGTCTTGTGTCTTATTTGTAGCATCTATGTTATCACTTGGACTTGTATTGGCAGATGCAAACATGAATATTCCCGAATTTCCTATAATTGTTGGGAATACATCGCTCTTGCTCCAGTCCGCGGACACCCAAGCAATATTATGGTTCATTGAACCTGTTTTCAACGGGATAATCTCATTTTTTAAAGCTGTTCCTGTAACCGTATTGCCCTTGAAAATCAGAGTTTTCCCTGTTTTTGCATTTTGCCAAACGCCTTGAACAGATGAAAAATTGCCACTTGCGAGTTGTCTGACATTCATTTGGGGAACAGCAACTCCCTGTGAAACGGTATTCCATGCCACTGAGCCATATTTCCAGCCGATTTTGAGTAAACTCGCCTGCTCAAACTGACTGGTCGTATAATTATGGGTTCCTGTTTCTACGTTTGAATTAAAAGCAACATAAACGGGTATCTTGCCACCTGAATAAAATACGGGATTCGCATTGTTATCCCATTTCCAGCCTTTACTCACAAGTGTTTTAGCTTCATAAAGACTTTGAGTGTAATAATGGTCTCCTGCCGCCTTTCCTTTATTCATCGCATTCGGATTGTAAACTCGATAAACGGGAGCACCAGTTATTGCTGCGTTCCAACCTATTCCTTCATATTTCCACCCAAGCATAACAAGATGATTTTTTTCATACGAACCTTCAGTATAAAAATGCTCACCTGTTGTTGTGTTATAAAGACGATAAACAGGAACAGATTTTGTTGTTGAGTTTTCAGCCGCAAAGGTTGTTGTCGTTCCGAAAGTTGCGATACTTGCTGCTGCAAGCGTGAATGCTATTGTTTTTTTCATTTGTTTTCCTACCCTCAGTTCACATTTCTAATGGCGTACCAAGCGATTCCTTCATCATTCCAGCCCAAACTTACCAGATTATTTTTCTCAGCAAGACTTGTTGTATAATGATGAGCGCCATTATTTTTATTATAAACACGATAAACAGGAACCGAACCACCCGAATACCACGATGTTCCTTCGTCTCTCCAACCTGCTTTAACTAGACTGTCTCTCTCATAAGAGCTTGTCGTATAGTGATGAAAACCATTATTAGGATTATAAACACGATAAACGGCTGTTCCTGTTGTTGGTGCCACCCAGCCCACATTTTCATAAATCCAGCCAGCCGTCTGTAATTGAGTCGCTTCGTAAACGGCAGAAGTATAATGATGCAATCCAGAATTTGGATTATACATTCTGAAAATAAAACTTTCGTTTGCTTGCTGACCATTCGTTGTTGGTTTTACTACTGGTTGTAAATCAGCAGCTTTAAGCACTCGTCTGGCAAAAGTCGGTGCGTACCAGCTAATTTGACCGACTGAAACGACATCACCTGGTTTTGGTGCATGAATATATTTTCCATTGCCAATATAAATCGCATCATGGGTTGATGCCCCTTTTGGACCAAAGAACAGCAAATCTCCTGGCTGAATATTACTCAAAGAAACTTCCGTACCATACTTTTCTTGGGCAGTAGTCGGCGCTAAGATATCCATATTTATGGCATTTTTATAAACATACTGAACCAAGCCCGAACAATCAAACGCATTTGGGCCTTTTGCCCCTAGAACATATGGTTTTCCTAACTGTTGTGCAGCAAAATCAATAACCGCTTGTTGAGGAGATACTGTTGCTCGTGAGCGAGGGTTTGAAAGTGTTATTCCACTTAAATTATCCGAAGCTAAACTAGGAACACTCATCATTTGCTCAAATTCTTCTTCCGTATAACCAGCCGCTAGAGCTTTTGCTTTTTCGTCGTCCCAGTTTACCGCTGCATTATCAGTATAACTAGCGGTTGCCACTTGCTGGACATTGTTATTGCTCGGAGGTGTATCTGCATAGGCAGACTGTACACCAATGGCAAGGAGTGTCAGAAATCCCAGACTAGTGAGATAGCTTTTCTTCATGTTCATCATTTTCTCCAATCTTTCTTGTAAATTTTCTTTACACTTTTCTATACGGTTTTTTCTGCAATGTGTAACAAAAAATTTTAAAAAAATGATAAATTTATTCTCTTCGAACTAATTCGTCTTTGAAGTGGATGCTCGCTACTCTTGTGAAATAGTGCTTGTCAGGTAAAAAAAAATGAGCCATTTCGGCTCATTTTTTTAGTAGTGCACACTCATTTCTTTCAAGGATAAAATTTTTACCTTAGCAAGTGCCTGTGTGCTACACTGACGATGCTTGCTATACCACTAAAATGGCTGGTTACAACTTTAAGAGTCTCCCACCGATGAAGTAATCACTTCAATATTTTCTCTGCAGTAGTTTTTGAGTGATTTCTGCCAAAATGGTGCGATTTCTTCCCTCTGGAAGTTGATTGATTGCTTCCATTGCTTTATCTGTTAAGCGATTTGCGATGACTAAGGCGCCTGTTATACCACCATTTTTTGCAACCAAATCAGCCAGTTGCAGACATTCTTCTCTAGTGAGCTGTTCTGGATTTTCTAAAAACGGCAGAAAATGCGCCCCGGCATTTTCTTTGGCGAGTAATAGTGGCAGTGTATAGATTCCTTGCCGAACATCGGTTAAAATCGGTTTGTCTGCTTCGTCAAGTCCGACAGTAAAGTTTAAAATATCGTCGTAAATTTGAAAAGCTAGACCTATTGCACGTCCTATTTTTCGTGCCGTGCGCTGCATTTTCAAATCTCCTCCTGCGAAATACACGCCCTCAAGACAACTCAAACTGAGTAATTCCGCAGTTTTTCCACTGATTGCTTTTAAATATTTTCGTACAGAAATGTCGGTATCATAAGTGGACTGCATCTGCGTGAGCTCTCCTTGCAGAATTTTTTTCATTGAATTCGCATTTCTTGCCAAAAATGGTGTACCATTCATCGTTTCAATCAAGAGTTCAAAATAAATCGTATAAACAAAATCTCCCGTATAAACTGCAACATCTTTACCAAATTGAGCTTCAACCGAAGGTAAACCGCGGCGCAAGGGAGAATCATCAATAATATCATCATGAATGAGCGTTGCCGAATGCAACATTTCTAAGGAAGCTGCGATTTTCACGAATTTTTCTGATAAATTTTCATCAGGCAAAACCAATCCTGCGAAAAGGAAAAAGAGCGCTGGTCGAACCATCTTGCCACCGCGTGACGCAAATTTTTGTAAAGCTGCTTGAATTTCGGGATTATTAATTTTTAGCCGCGCAGCCATCAAATGCTGAACCTGCGCCAACTGATTTTGAATTTCTGGATAATCCTGCCAAAAAGTGAGCATTTGTTGTATCCTTCCGTCTTTGCTTTATCTCTCCTGATAGGTCAGGTATTAGTAGTACTGCTGAGATAAAACGCTAAACTCTATTTTAGCAAATTTTAGCAAATTTCGCTGATGTCAAAGTTTCTTTACAAAAATAAGGCTATCTTTCAAATTTTTTCAAAGAAAAAATCCGACAAATTTGTCAGATTTTCAAAAATCAGCGAATTTCTACGATTCGTTCTTGAGGCAAACGATAACTTGCATGTCCTTTGCTTTCTGAATTGCCTAGTGAAATAATCAGCTCCGGACGATAACGCCGCTCAACTTCTAAAATTTCGTTAACTCGTGGTGTACGTTCAAAACCGAGTATAATATTGCCTTCATAGCCGCGATTTTTAATCGCATACATCAAATTCATCGTCACAAGTCCGATGTTAATTGACAGATAGCTTGTTTCATACATTTCTTCAAAACCTTCAAACATATGAGGATAGCGACTGTTAAAACGTTCAAGCTGTTCATCGTTTAATTCTTCAGCGCCGTAGCGAGCAATTTCGCGCGAACGTTCTGCCAAATCAGTATCACTGAAAACGACAATAACTGCGCCGGCTTCTTTTACTTGCTCAATATTGCTTCCTTTCACTTCTGACAAAAGTGCCGCACGTTTTTCATCACTTTCAACAATGACAAAATGCCAGCTTTGAATATTATGTGCAGATGGTGCCAAGCTTGCGGCGGAAATAATTTGTTTGACGTCAACAGTTGGAATCTTTTTGCCGTCAAAATGTTTGACTGCATGACGTGACTTATTAAGTTTTACGAAATCCATGATTTTCCCTCTTTTTTTATGTTAGCTCTATTTTATCAAATTTGTTCAATTTTTTGTAACTTCAGACTATAGGTCACGTCTAAAAACTTAGAAATTCTGAATTTTTAGAGGTGACCTATATCGAATCTAATTCTACTACAACGAAAAAAGTAAATAGACAGGACAGAGTAATCTCATACCAAAGATGTTGAGCAGACTATTGCAGCTTCGTTCGTTTACAAGTTGTTTAGTTTCTTCACCTAAAAGCCATCCCTAAAGTTTTAAAACTCCCATCAAGTAAGTTTCAGCTTCATTTATTTGTTAAATTTGCAAAATATTTACAAAACTCGGCGTTTGGGCCTGTCAAATCATGCTATAATGAAGCAAAGGCTAAAAAATACGATGTTCTTTCTTATTTATTGCAACACATTTTCAAGGAGAGTTTATGTTGGATTCTAAAAAATTAATGAAAAACCCGTTTAGTTCGACTGAATGGGCATGGATGCTTTATGACCTCACGACAAATTCTTATGCGACGATTATTCTTGCTGCGATTTTTCCGATTTATTTTAATGTAATGGTCGGGCATAGTGCGCTTGGACTGGAATTAAAAGGCTTTGGGAGCAGTTTTGTAATGCTGGTCACAGCGATTTTGTGTCCGATTTTGGGTGCATTGGGCGATAGAAAGAGAATGAAAAAGCGATTTTGGGCAAGTTTTGCTTTTTCTGGGGCAATTTTGACTTTGGGTTTAGCTTTTGTTTCAAGCTGGCCACTTTTATTGCTTGGCTATATTCTTTCCAATATCTGCTACAATACCGCCATGTTATTTTATGATAGCTTTATCACAGATATCACAATTCCAGAGCGGATGCATCGTGTCTCAACTTGGGCTTATGCAATCGGCTATTTCGGCGGCGGTACAATAACACTGATTATCACGACCATTTTGCTTTTTGCAATGGGAACAAGTAATCCGCTGCCTGTCAAGATTTCTTTTGCGCTCTCGGCGCTTTGGTGGATTGTCTTTAGCTTACCAATGTTATTTCGCGTTAAACAAGTGCATTATCATGAAAAGACATTTAAAGAAACAACAGACGGCTTACTCAAACAGCTCGGCAAGACCTTTCGGGAAATCTGGATGGATAAGGGTTTGAGACATTTTGTTTTGGCCTACTTTTTCTATATTGATGGCGTTGCGACAGTCATCACGATGGCGACTTCTTACGGTCAAACGCTCGGTTTATCTGCCTCATTGATGATTCTAGCGCTTTTGACGACGCAGCTCGTTGCTGTTCCTTTCTCGATTTTATTCGGAAAATTAGCAGGGAAATTTGACGCGATTAAAATGATTTTATTTGCGATTGGGGCTTATATCGTGATTTGTCTGCTCGGCTTTTACATGGGAAACATGGTTGAAACAGCACATGGTGCAGCGCGCACGGTAGCAATTGGACATGCGCAAGTTATTTTCTGGATTGTTGCAATTCTTGTTGGTACAGTCCAAGGTGGCATTCAAGCATTATCCCGCTCTCAATTTGGACAGATGATTCCAAGTGAACGCAGCAACGAGTATTTCGGATTTTTCAATATTTTTAATCGCTTCGCTTCAATTCTCGGTCCTTTGCTCATGGCACTGACTACAATGCTAACGGGGCTCACTTCCTTTGGAATTCTATCGGTTGTAATTTTATTTATAGCCGGTGCAATTTTGCTTTTGACTGGACGAAAATATTTTTGAGGATATTTTCATAAAATAAAACTGGCATGAACCGTTCGAGCTCATGTCAGTTTTTACTTTATTTACTTTGATTTTTCATGATTTGTTTGCTGCGAAGTTGACCGCAGGCAGCGTCAATATCGGTGCCGTGTTCTTGACGAACAACGCAGTTGATGCCGTTTTTCTTGAGCACATCGTAAAATTTTGCGACATTGTCCGAAACTGAACGCTCGTATTTGATGTGTTCAGCGACTGGATTGTAAGGAATCATGTTGACATAGCTCAGTTTGTTACGTGGCTTGATAAGATTGGCAAGTTCTTGGGCGATTTCTGGGCTATCATTTACACCGTTGAGCATGATGTACTCGTAGGTCACGCGGCGGTTCGTCGTCTCAGTATAATAGTCAATCGCTTCAAACAACTTTTCGAGCGGCTGTCTGCGATTGATGCGCATGAGGCTCGTTCGTAACTCGTTATTTGGGGCATGAAGCGAGATGGCGAGGTTGATTTGCAGGTTTTCGTGAGCAAAATCTTTGATTTTTGCTGGCATGAAACCACAAGTCGAAACCGTGATATGACGCGCACCAATGGCAAGTCCGTTGTCATCGTTGATGACGTGCAGGAAGTCCATTAGATTTTCATAGTTATCAAATGGTTCACCGATGCCCATCACCACAACATGGCTGACGCGCTCGTCAAGCCCACGTTCATCAAAATATTTCTGAACCAGCATGATTTGACTGACAATTTCCCCTGCGGTCACGTCACGCTCTTTTTTGAGAATGCCAGAAGCGCAGAAGGTACAGCCCATATTGCAGCCGACTTGCGTGGTGACACAGACGGATAGTCCGTAAGATTGGCGCATCAGCACGGTTTCAATCATCATACGGTCGGGCAACATGAAGAGATATTTGACTGTGCCGTCAGCGGATTCTTGCACAACGACTTGTTGCAAAGGGTTCAGGATGAAATGCTCATTGAGTAGTGCGATAAAGTCTTTTGACAGATTTGTCATTTCTTCAAAAGTCTGGACA
>JAJXWC010000171.1 GCA_021781855.1 Bacillota bacterium
ATAATTAGTAAATTTGAACCAGTCAAAATATGGACTATCTGGTGTTTTTGCTGCACCTTCTGTATCGCCGTATTCGCCACTGATGTTGAAATACCGAGAATTCTTGCCAACGTGAGAGAACACACCATCAAGAATGATACGCATACCATTTTCATGCAACAAATTAATCAATTCACGAAAATCAGCTTCTGTTCCTAACATATTATCAATTTCAAGATAATCGTTGGTATCATAACGATGATTACTCGTTGCCGAAAAAATCGGGTTCAGATAAATCGCATTAACACCGAGTTTTTTAAGATATGGGATTTTCTCGATGATTCCGCGCAAATTCCCACCAAAAAAATCCCAACGAGCGATATCGCCATTTTCTTCTTTGACATAAAATGGATTGTCGTTATGGCTTCCATAAATAAACGAATTGGGTTTTGGATAGTTGATTTTTCCATCAGAATTACCATTATGGAAACGGTCAGGAAAAATCTGATAAAAAACAGCATCGCGATACCAAGCTGGAGCCGGGTCTTCACTGTCAAAAACCGTGACCTGATAAGGTTTCACATCATTTTCCGCTTTATAAAGAACCCCTTCACCGCCTAATCCGCTGCAGCCGTAAAAATATTTGACATTGCCCCAATCTGACGGTTCTGAAATCTCAAAATAGTAAAAGTAAAGACCGTGACCAACGTCGAATTTGACAGACGAGCTAAATAAGCCTTCCTCAATTTTTTGCATATCAAACTCATGACGCATACCGAAATCACGCCGAATAATAAACTTTACCGTCACGTCCGTTTTATCTGTCGAAAAATTCACTTTCATGACTTCGCCGATTTTAATTGCACCAAAGGGATGCTTGAATTCTGGATTCCACGAATTAAAATAGTACATTTTATCACCTTTCCTCAATTTTTTCCTTTGTAGAAATTGATTTGCCATGAAAAATAATGTTCATAGCAAAACTGCTTCCGCAAATTTTTTGACAATTCTGTCAAATCCAAATAGCATAAAAGGGAAAGGCAGTTTTCCGCCTTTCTCCTTCATTCTCTCAGCCAATGTATTTCTGGCTTACTTTTCTTTGATATTCCAAATGTCATCTGCATATTCAAGAATCGTTCTATCAGAACTAAATTTACCTGAATTTGCAATGTTCATCAAAGCCGCTTTAGTCCAAGCATTCTTATCACGATAAAGATTTTCCAGACGTTTTTGCGCCCGAACATAGTCATTGAAATCGCGCAAAACAAAATACTCATCATTATAAGTCGTTAGTGAATCAAAAATCTCAGGACCTTCTGCTGAAATATTCGGAATCGTTCCATCAACAAACGCATCTAAGATACGGTGAACAATCGGATTCTGCTCATAAATATCACGCGCATTGTAATTTCCATTGCGATAATATTCGTAAACTTCGTCTTTCGTCAAGCCAAAGACAAAATTGTTTTCCTTACCCGCAGCCTCGAAGATTTCGATGTTTGCGCCATCAAGTGTTCCCATTGTCAAAGCACCATTGAGCATGAATTTCATATTTGATGTACCTGAAGCTTCTTTTGAAGCCAAGGAAATCTGTTCACCTACATTTGCCGCAGGAATAATCACTTCTGCTAAGCTGACATTGTAATTTTCCATGAACACAACTTTAATCTTGTCGCCAATCGTCTGGTCATTGTTAATCATATTGGCAATTTCATTGATGGCTTTGATGATAGATTTCGCATAATGATAACCTGGTGCTGCTTTTGCTCCAAAAATAAATACGCGTGGTACTACATCAAGTTCTGGCTGGTCTTTGAGGTCAAAGTAAAGCTTCAAAATATGCAATACATTCAACAGCTGACGTTTATAAGCATGAAGTCGTTTAACCTGTACATCAAAAATTGCTTCGGGATTAACAACAATCCCGTTGCGCTCCTTAATTAATTCTGCCAAACGTAATTTATCGTCAAATTTTGCTGCTTGCAAGCGTTCCAAAGTTTCTTCGTCATTTTTGTAAGCTTCCAGCATTTTCAAATCATTTAAATTACGCCGCCAAGATTTTCCGATTGTTTCATCAATGACACCAGACAAACGCTCATTGGCAATCTGACTCCAACGACGGTCAGCAATTCCGTTCGTTTTATTGTTGAAACGTTCAGGATAAATCAAATAAAAATCATGTAGTTCTACATCTTTAAGCAAATCAGAATGCAATTTTGCTACGCCATTCGTTGAATGAGAACCAATGATTGACAGATTTGCCATATGAATTTGACCATCTTTGACAATACGTGTGCTGTGTACCAAAGCGGCTCCAACTTTTGGCATCAAATCAGCCGTTCTACGACGGTCGATTTCCAAAATAATCTGATAAATTCGCGGAAGAAGTGTTTTAACCATATCTTCAGGCCATTTTTCAAGCGCTTCGGACAAAATTGTATGATTAGTGTAAGACATCACTTTCACCGTGATATCCCAAGCACGGTCCCAAGCCACATCGTATTCATCAACTAAAATACGCATAAACTCAGGTACACAAAGTGCTGGGTGCGTATCATTGATATGAACCGCAATATAATCCGCAATTTGAGTAACAGAACCTTTATTTGTCGTTCTAAAGTGACGGAAAATCCGTTGCAGCCCTGCAGAAACAAAGAAATATTCTTGCTTCAGACGCAACAAACGTCCGTCATAGTTTGAATCATCAGGATAGAGTTCAGCAGAAAGCATTGCCGTTTGACGCATATAATCTAAGTTCTGGAAACGTAAATCCAAATCTTTAGGTACTTCTGAGCGCCAAAGACACATATTGTTGACTGTTGTATTTTCATAGCCAACCATTGGTGTATCATAAGGTATTGCAAGCACACGTTCCTGATTTTTGTAATGAGGTTTCAGATTTCCTTTGCCATCATCTTCCAACCAAACTTCGCCGCCGAAATTCACCTCGACTGCCTTGTCTGAACGTCGAACTTCCCACGGATTGCCATTATCCAGCCAAGAATCAGGCAATTCAACCTGATAACCGTCTACGATTTTTTGTTTGAACAATCCATAGCGGTAACGAATCCCATTACCATTCAACGGAATACCAGTTGAAGCCGCTGAATCCATAAAACATGAGGCCAGACGACCTAAACCGCCATTACCAATCGCCATATCTGGTTCAATACTAGCAATCTCCTCAAGTTCAACGCCAAGGTCTTCAAGTCCTTCACGTACTATATCCATAATCCCGAGATTCAAGATATTGCTTTTAAGCATTTTTCCAGGCAAAAATTCGATAGAGAAGTAATAAGCCTGTTTCTTTCTCGATTCGTCTTTATAGACGTTGTCTTCCTGCCAGATTTTTGAGTAATAATTTTTTACAACGGAAGATAATGCTGAGAATTTTTCTTGTGGTCCTGCTTTTTTTACATCAACCGCAAAATTCGCAACCAATTTTTGTTCAAAGTCTTGTTTAAATTGTGTTTTAGAGAGTTCCAAAGTTCACTCCTTCTTAATTATTCTTTAAGGCGACTCCAAAAGTTATTTTTTAGAGCTGACCTTTAACCTAGCAAATGTCTGCTTTCGTTCTACTATCGTAGGTTCTTGACGCTTTAGCGCTTGCCATTTCGTCTTGCGACTTTACTCGTTCAGAGCGAATGGACCGCGTAGCGAAGCGGAGATAGACCTCACGGACAGAGTAACCTGATATCATAGCCGTCAGGGTGTGTCCTAACATCAGTAGGAGAGAAAAAACTCCCATTGATGAAGTAATCACTTCAAAAACTAAAGCTTACATCTGCTTCAATTAGAATTTTACCAAATTTTAGTATTTAACGCAACCGTTTGCGGTGTTTTTTCTTAAATTGACTGATAAAGGTCAATATAAAGCTGTGATTTCGTTTCCCATGAAAAATCTTCTGTCATAGCTTCGCCAATCATTTTTTTGACTGTCTCAGGTTCGGACTGATACAAATCAACTGCACGATTGACTGTGTCTAGCAAAACTTGTCCATCAAAATGAACAAATCCAAAACCCGTACCTGATTTTGTAGCTGGATTATAAGGCTTCACGGTATCTTTCAAACCACCGATTTCGTGAACAATCGGCAATGTTCCATAGCGCATGGCAATCATCTGCGAAAGTCCGCAAGGCTCAAAAGCTGAAGGCATTAGGAAGAAATCACTTGCCGCATAGATTTCTTGCGCAAGTTGAAGGTCAAAAGTGATTTTAGAAACCAGTTTTTCAGGATATTTTCCCGCAAAATGTTGGAATCCGTTTTCAATGTCTTTGTAACCTGTACCTAATAATACCATTTGTACGTCATTTTGTAAAATATCATCTAATTTTGCTAAAGCAAGGTCAAATCCTTTTTGTGTGGTTAAGCGGCTTACCATACCAATCAACGGCACATCATCTCGAACTTCAAGACCAAGCCGTTTTTGTAGAGCAGCTTTTGCCTTGGCTTTTCCAGTCAAATCTTTTACTGAAAAATGATGCTCAATCGTCGAATCTGTTTCAGGGTCGTAAACATCATAATCAATGCCGTTCAAAATACCAGAAACTTTTCCTGAGACATACTGCAAGACACCTTCTAAACCACAACCAAATTCAGAAGTCTGGATTTCTCGTGCATAGCTTGGTGAAACAGTATTTACACGGTCGGCATAGAGAATTCCTGTTTTCAGCATATTGAGCATATCATTATGGCGCACAACACCTTCAAAATATCGTTCCATCCCCATGCCAAAAAGTTCTGTTAGCGCTGTTCCTTGCATAACACCTTGAAATTCGATATTGTGAATGGTCAACACGGTTTTAATCTTATGATAAGCATTAATCCAGTTGAATTTCTCTTTTAAAAGAAAAGGTACCATTGCTGTATGAAAGTCATTAACATGCAAAATATCAGGGATAAAATCTAGTCGTTCAAGCAGCTGACAAATCGCTAAATCGAAAAATGCCCAGCGCTCACCATCATC
>JAJXWC010000172.1 GCA_021781855.1 Bacillota bacterium
ACACTTTCTGACAAATCAGCAAACAAATTCAAATGTTCTGTCAAAATTCTTGCCGAATTACTCAAAGCTTCATCAGCAGCAATTGTACCATTTGTTGTGATTTCAAGCGTTAATTTATCATAATTAGAATTTCCACCAACACGGGCAGGTTCTACTTGATAATTTACTTTGCTCACAGGTGTGTAAATTGAGTCAACGGCGATTGTACCGATTGGCGCTCCTTCGAGTTTATTTTCATCAGCAGGAACATATCCTTTACCTGTTTTCACAGTCATTATTGCTTTCATCGAATGACCAGCAGCAATAGTAAACAAAGGATGTTCTTTATTGACAATCTCGATATCACTATCTACCAAAAGGTCGCCAGCAGTAACGTCCATCGGACCAGTCACATCAAGTTCAATTTGCTTATCAGAGCCAACATAAGACTTAATCGAAATTCCCTTGATAGCAAGGATAATTTGAATGACATCTTCACGGACACCTGGAATCGTTGCAAATTCATGTTGCACCCCTTCGATTTGTACTGAAGTTATAGCAGCACCAGAAAGTGATGACAAAAGAACGCGACGCAATGAGTTACCTAAAGTCGTACCATAACCACGTTCAAGTGGCTCGACAACGAATTTACCGTAATTTTCTTTTTCGTCAATTTTAGTAATTTTTGGTTTTTCAAACTCGCTCATGTATATTCTCCTCTAGTATGAAAAGTGATTAGCGACAAGACTAACAATTATACACGACGACGTTTTGGAGGACGTGCACCGTTGTGAGGCACAGGAGTCACATCAGAAATAGAAGTTACGTTAAGACCAGCAGCAGCAAGTGCGCGAATCGCTGATTCACGACCTGAACCAGGACCTTTAACTGTAACAGATACTGTTTTCAAACCTTGGTCTTGAGCAGCTTTAGCAGCAGCTTCTGAAGCCATTTGAGCAGCGAAAGGTGTAGATTTTTTAGAACCTTTGAACCCAAGCGCACCGGCTGAAGACCAAGAAATAGCGTTACCATGAACGTCAGTAATCATAACGATTGTGTTGTTAAATGTTGATTGGATATGAACAATTCCAGACTCAATATTCTTTTTAACACGACGTTTACGTGTAATTTTTGGCATTTTAACTCCTTTCTATAATTATTTTTTCTTACCTGCGATAGCTTTAGCAGGACCTTTACGGGTACGAGCGTTGTTCTTTGTATTTTGTCCGCGCGTAGGAAGTCCACGACGATGACGCATACCACGATAGCTACCGATTTCCATCAAACGTTTGATGTTGAGGTTTACTTCACGACGAAGGTCGCCTTCAAGTTTCAGTCCGTCAAGTTCGCGACGAATCGCATCTTCTTGGTCAGTCGTCAAATCTTTTGTACGAACATCTTCTGAAACACCTGCGGCAGCAAGTACTTTTTGAGCGGTTGGGAGTCCAACACCATAAACGTATGTCAATGAAATCACGATACGTTTTTCGTTTGGAATATCAACTCCAGCAAAACGAGCCATTTAATTTCTTTCCTTTCTATCCCTGACGTTGTTTGTGTTTTGGATTCACAGGGCAAATTACCATAACACGACCGTTACGACGAATCACTTTGCAGTATTCGCAGATTGGTTTAACTGATGGTCTTACTTTCATTGTGTCTTCCTTTCTATTGGTTACTGCGCATATTTATTCATGCGCTCAATGAATTTGTCCGAATTACTTAAAGCGGTAAGTAATACGTCCGCGTGTTAAATCGTATGGTGAAAGTTCAACTTGAACTTTATCGCCAGGTAGGATACGGATATAATTCTTACGAATTTTACCAGAAATCGTAGCCAAAACTTGGTGACCATTTTCGAGTTCAACAGTGAACATTGCATTCGGCATTGTGTCAACAACTTTGCCGTCAACTTCAATTACATCATCTTTTGCCAAGCAAAAGCACCTCCTTAAAAAATCTCCGAAAGATATTAAATATATCTAAAAAGTCGGACTTATGTATTTTATCACTTTCCTGTCAATTTTGCAAGTGCTGTTGTCTAAAAAACCTTGATTTTTCTGGATTATTCGTTGTTTGGGTCTGTATGTGGTTACATCTGATACCGTGACAATGGTTTTGGGTGTTTCTTTATTTTATCTCAGCAGTGCGTGCTAATCCCCCCGACTCTAAGGCGGCGAGATAAGCAGCACTAAGCTTCGAATTTCGCTCGACTAAATTCAGCGGGAGTTGAAACTCCCACTGAATAAGTCTCTGCTTCACTTCAATAATATCCCACTAGAAAAAACGGGTGTTTTACTCTATTCATTCTTAAGCAAAAACTTCAGGATTTATTTCCCGTACAAATTCTTTGACTCGCTTTTTACACACTTTCGGAACGGTAACTTTTTGAAGAGTTCCTTCAAACTGAAGGGTTAGACCGTCTTTTTCTATTCCACGAATATTATTTTTATTGACTAATAGCCCCCGACTTAAGCGAATCAAATCACTTGAATTTTTCACTAAACTGCTAAGTGTTGTCAGAATAATACATTCATTATTTCTCAAAACAACACGAACATAATTGCGATTTCTCTTGTAAGTTTCCGCATATAAAATCGAGGTCATGACAATATAATTCCCATTTATTTCCATTAGCTTCGGCTTACTGGTAAACGTAAACTGCAAGATGCGGTCAATCAGACTTTCCAAAACTTGATTATCCGATACAATGCCATGCACCCAATTTTTTGAACGTGCAAAATAATCCAAATCATCATTTAAAGTCGGATTATCAGAATAAACCATGAAAACCGTGTCATCACTTAAACTTTGCAGCTGATTTAAATGCACAAGCTCTTCTTGACGTTCTATTTTAACGAAGTAAAGCTCAATTTCTTCAACATGGTGTACAAAATAATCATACGCATCAGAATGATTAAAAAATAGTCGATGTGTAAAAATCAATTCATCAATCTCTAAAATTCTCTCCTGTCTGATTGCCAAGCTTTCAATTTTTTCGCACGTTGCAATATCTGCATCAATGATAACCTGCTTTTTCATCTCTCATTTCCTTCTCAGTCATTTTATCTCCGCAACACCTCGTCTCAAATTTCACTTGGCTGCTCAAAACGGTCCGTGCAAAGCACCTCTAAAAGAGGGCTCATTATTCCTTAAATTTGGCGGGCGTTTAAACGCTCACTAAATAAGTCTCCGCTTTGTGATAGAACCATTGTAAGCTTTCATTTTTTAAAATTCAAATATTTTATGATTTTTTCGTATTCAAAAACTGATAAACGCTCAATTTATCAGTTTTTGTAAACATTATCTTGTCCTTATGAATTGTTTGACGAATGTTCTTCTTTCATCATAAGGCGACATTTTTTTCATTACTATACCTCTCACTGTAGCTTTCATTTTTTAAACTGACAAAAAGTAGGACTCCAACAAGCAAGAACAAACCAAAACTAGCATAGTAACCGAGCTCATAATTTTGAAAGACTTCAATGACATATTTAAAATTAGGTCCTGGATTGATAATATAACTCATCGGAAGACTAACATATGCTGCAAGAAGTGTAAGCAGATAGAAAAAGGGAACGATTTTTTTATATTTTTGATAATTTCCTCCAGCCATCTGATAAATAACGAGCAAGAGCGCCAATACAACAAAGTACAGCCAGAGACTATATCGCCAAATATACTGAAAGCCTAATAAATTTATCGTTTCAAATTTATCATTCACAGTCAGAAGAAAGGGTAAGAATAGGCTGAAAACCGCCACTAAAAATGAAATGGAAATCCTTTTTTTCATGATTTCTCCTTTCTTTGCTTTTTCGTTGATTTTTTGAACAATATAACAGCAATCGCAATGCCAGAACCCGTCGTTACATAATATCCTATGGCAAGTAGATGAGTGACAATTCCTCTTAAAACCAAGATAGTGTTGTTCCAACCGTATTCGTAAAAAGGAAAATGAAACGGAATAGTATAGACATAGATTGAAACAAACAAGAAAACCATTGCTACAGCACTTGCCCATTTTTTACTTTGTCTCAAGCAAATAGCTCCAATTCCTGAAATCAGAAGAAGCAAATACCATACCCAATTGTGCCAAGCGATATACCAACCTGGATAGGAAGTAATTTTATAAGTTGTATTGCTCATAAGATACTGATAAGGAAGCAAAAAACTTAGTAAATAAATAAAGATAAGAGTATAAAAAGCCATATTTTTATTCATTTTTTCTCCCTTTCTTACGGTGTGTCTATAGGCCCGCTTGAAACAGTATCTCCTACTGTAACAGACCAATTTGAACTTCCTCTACTTAGATTTACCGTATAATGAGCACTATCAGATGTGTAAGGAAGAGGTTGAGCTGTTTTAAATCCAGTACTTATCGTCCAGCTTGAAGCTGTTCCTTCACTCCATGTTTTCTGTTGTGGTGAAATAAGTTGTGACATATAAGCCGTAACAGTAGATGATTTGACAGAAATGGATGTATCTGCCCGCGTATAACTCCCCGTAACTTTGTAAAGATTAAGATAAGGTAAGCTACTACGAGTATCTGGAGTTGAGCTCCAATAAATTTTTATATCAACTTTTACACCTAATGTACTATCCCAAGCAGGTGTTTCAGATGTCAAGTCTGTTGTACTTGCAGAAACAGGTGTGCCAAACAAAAAATCAGAAACATTTTTAGCCGCAACGCTCAATAAATTATTGTTAGAAGTCGTCTGCTCTTGTGCTTGAGACAAATCCACACTAACCGTAGATATGCCGCTCGTTACACCATTTACATCTCCAGTCACTTGACTATCTACCGTTTCGGGAGCCGTATAGACTTGCCCTGTGTCACTTGTCAAGTTGACTGCATTATCCACCTGATAATTGACATGATTTTTATTGTTGATAAATACTTTACTTGCATTCTTTGGAATGCTCAGACTGT
>JAJXWC010000173.1 GCA_021781855.1 Bacillota bacterium
AATGAATGAAGCAGAGACTAAATTCGAAGCTTGCTATTTCGCCTTAGTGCTTTAGCACTTTGCGATTGCGACTAACGAACTTGTTCGTGTAGCGAGCATCGACAGCGTAGTGCGAAGCACGTAGATAGAGCGAATGGACAGCGTAGCAGCAAAGCTGCAGAGATAGTGCTGTTATCCCGCCTAAGAGACGGAGGTATTAGCAGGCACTGCTGAGATAAAAATGATAAAAAGGTAAGAGAATGGCACTAGAACTCCTAACACCTTTCACAAAGGTAAAATTAAAAGAAGAAAATATTAAGAAACGACGTGCTATCGGACTTTTCTGGGGGAATTTTAATCCTGTACATATCGCGCATATGCTCATTGCAGACCAGGTGCGGCAGCAGCTTCATCTGGAAAAAGTAGTTTTTCTGCCAGAACACAATACAGAAGGTCATGTGGCTGCCATGTTGACCGCTGCGATTGACGGACGTGCAGGACTTGAGGTTGATGCTTGCAGGCTTAAAGCGAAAAACAGCGTTGATATTTATCAGACGATTTTGGATTTGCGCGAGGAAAATCCGGAGTGCGATTTTTACTTCATTGTCGGTGGCGACATGATTTCAAGCCTTTCTGCTTGGCCGCATATTGATGAGTTGTTAGAACTTGTGACCCTTGTTGGCGTGCGCCGACCTCGTTATCGTGCGGGCACCTCATATCCTATCCTTTGGGTTGATGTTCCTGCAATGGACGTGTCGGGAAATTTTATTCGCGAGCAGCTTGCCAGAGGACTTGTACCGAATTTCTTGCTTGCACCGAAAGTCTTGGCTTATATTTTGAAAGAAGGCTTGTATGTGTGAAATTTATCAGGAGCTCGGCGGAATTTCGCGCGCAGAATTATTAGCGAAATGTCAAAAAATGGTGAAACCAAGTCGTTTTCAGCACATGCTAGGTGTGGAGAAAGCAGCAGGCGAGTTGGCAGAACGTTATGGTGAGAATGTTGAAATAGCGCGTCTAGCAGGACTTCTGCATGACTATGCCAAAGAACTTTCACAAAATGAATTTTTTCGCCTGATTGAACAATACGGCCTGGACCAGGAATTGAAAAACTGGGGAAGCAATATTTGGCACGGCATGGTGGGATGGCTGAAAATTCGTGAGGACTTTCCTGAAATTTCATCTGAAATCCTGAAGGCGATTGAGTATCATACAGTTGGCAGTGCAGAAATGTCACAGTTGGACAAGATTGTCTATGTTGCTGATTATATTGAAGAAAATCGTGATTTTCCAGGTGCTGATGAAGCGCGTTTAGTGGCAGCTCAATCACTTGATGCAGCTGTTGCTTTTGAAACAGCACGAACAATCGAATTTCTTGCGAGCAATCGCTTGCCGATTTTCCCACAGACGATTTTGACTTATAATGCCTTTATCGGTGCTTTGAAAGAGCTGAAATGATGGAGAATGAAATTAACTGTAGGAAAGCAGAAATCAAGGATATAACAAATTTACGTTTGCTTGCCAAACTGCTAGGCTATGATATTTCTGAAAAAGAGGCTACTGAAAATTTGGTAAGAAATTTGGTAGATGAAAAACAGTATTTTCAGGTCGCAGAGTTAAAGGGCGAAGTCATCGGCTTCATTCAGGCGGAACTTTATCAGCCTTTTTATGAGCCGCAAATGTATAATGTGTTGGGACTTGCAGTACGTGAAGAAGTTCAGGGACAGGGCATTGGCTCGATGCTTTTACAGTTGTTGGAAAGACATGCATCTGCTTATGGAATTTCTGTCATTCGTTTAAATTCGGGAACGCAGCGGTATTTAGCACATGAATTTTATAAGAAACAAGGATATATATCTAATCATGAGCAGAAGCGTTTTATCAAACAGTTATGATAAAATGAAGCGGAGACTAAGTTCGAAGCTTGCTATTTCGCCTTAGTACTTTAGAGCAAATGGGCTGTTGCAGATAGAAAGGGCGAATCTCTCATTATTCGTAGCAGCAAAGCTGGGGAGGTAGTACTACTTATCCTACCTCCTTAGAGGCACGCACTGCCGAGATAAAAAAAGAGTACCATTGGCGAAAGCCGACAAAATAAAAGGCCATGAGAGTATATAAAAGGTAATTTTGCCGTTAAATACTTGTTGAGCCGTAGAAAAGAGATTAAATTTGGATTCAAAAAAATTGTTAGAGCTTGTTGTAAAAGCAGCAGATGATAAAAAGGCACTTGATATTGTCGCTTTGGATATGGCAGAAGTGTCTGGTGTGGCAGACTTTTTCGTGGTGATGGAAGCGATGAATGTGCGGCAGATTGATGCGATTGTTGATAATATTGCAGATGCAGCGCGTGCGGCTGGTATTGAAGCAGGTAGTCATATTGAGGGAGAAGGCCGCAATGGTTGGGTACTGCTTGATTTGGGAGATGTTGTGGTAAGCGTATTTGGACATGATGAACGCAGTCATTACAATCTTGAAAAACTTTGGTCAGATGCTCCTTTGGTTGATATTGAGCATTGGCTTGCTGCCTGATTTTCGGGAAAAGGAGCAAAGATGGCATTTTATGAGGATTTTTCACGCGTTTACGACAAAGTGATGGACCAAGCCTTATACGACGAATGGCTGGCTTTTACACAGCGGCACTTACCAACGCAGACACACTCGATTTTTGAATTGGCTTGTGGTTCAGGCGCACTTTCAGTTCGTCTTGCGGAGCATGGATTTGAAGTGACGGGGCTTGATATTTCTGAGGAAATGCTGACTTTAGCTGCGAAAAAAGCGTCAGATGCGCACGTAAAGATTACCTTTGAGCAAGGGGATATGCGCTTTCTTGGCGATATCGGACGCTTTGATGCGGTAACTTGTTATTCGGATTCGCTTTGTTATTTGGCCGATTTGGCCGAGTGGAAAAAGACAGTTGATGGTGTTTTTCGCCTTTTGAATGATGGCGGCATGTTCATCTTCGATGTTCATTCGACCTATCAGGTTGATGAGGACTTTCCAGACTTTTCTTATCATGAAAACGAAGAAGATTTTGCTTTCCTTTGGGATAGCTTCGCAGGTGAGCAGCCGCATTCTATCGTGCACGAGCTGAGTTTCTTTATCAAAGATACTGACGGAAAATTCATCCGTAAAGATGAGGTCCATGAGGAGCGAACTTACCCGCTTGAGCAGATTTTGTCAGTGCTGACGGACTTTTCTACGGTGCAGATTTTTGCGGATTTTACTGACGAAGCACCAAATGATACGAGTAAAAGATGGTTCTTTGTCTGCCAGAAGGCTGTGTGAGTGGCTGTAAGACAAGCTTGCTTGTCGTCAGCCGTTAGTTGAGCCGTAGAAGGCTGTGTGAATGGCTGTGAGGTTAAATGAGAAGAAATTGGCAAATTTTAAAATCGTAGAGGAAGATATTTTCGTTGAGAATTTGGATGAGCGTGATTACACTTATCAAACAAGCATAGCTAGTACGCTCGAATCATAAGTGCTCAATCGACATGTTTTTGTGAAAAAATGACTAAAATTACAGGAATAATTGCAGAATTTAACCCTTTTCACAAGGGACACCAGTATCTGCTTGAGCAAGCGGACGGTGTGAAAATCGTGGCGATGAGTGGCAACTGGATGCAGCGTGGTGAACCTGCATTTATCGACAAATGGACTCGCGCAGAAATGGCGCTACAAAATGGAGCGGATTTGGTTGTGGAATTGCCAGTGCTCGTTGCAGTGCAAGGGGCAGATTATTTTGCTGCGGGGGCAGTTGAGATTTTGCGAACTTTAGGTGTGGATGAACTTTTGTTTGGCACAGAAAATGACGAGAAAACGGATTATCAGCGGATTTCGGAGATTTATGCGGCAAAGTCAATGGAAATGGCAGCTTATCTGGCAGCATTGCCCGAACTCATGAGTTATCCAGCAAAGGCAGAACGGATGTGGTCACATTTTGCTGAGGTCAAATTTGACGGCGGTACTCCGAATCATATTTTGGGCTTGGCTTATGCGAAAGCAGCGAGTAAAACGAATATACGCTTGCGAACGGTACAGCGTGAAACAAATTATAATGACACGGTTTTATCTGGAAGCTTAGCGAGTGCTACGGCAATTCGCCATAATTGGACAAAAGCACAAGATGTTGTGCCAGAAAATTGTTGGGATTTGCTGCAAAATGCACCGAAAACAAGCTGGGCAGATTTTTGGGAACTTTTGCGCTATAAGATTATCTCAACGCTGGATTTGACACAGATTTATCAAGTCAATATTGAACTCGCCAGCCGGATAAAAGCGAGCATTAAGCAAGCACAGAATTTGGAAGAATTGATTGAGTTAGTCTATACTAAAAGATACACAAAAGGTCATATTAGACGAATTTTAGTCTATATTTTGTTGAATATTCGGCGAGATTTTACTTTACCTGAGCAAGTTCATGTGCTTGGATTTACAAGTGCAGGGCAGAAAGTCCTAGCGAACGCACGGGGCAAGCTCTGTACACGCATTGGCAAATTTCCTTGGGACTTGCAAACACAGCGAGCGGATGATATTTATAGACTGGGAAACCAGAAGATGAAAGAACAAGCATTTGGACGCAAACCGTTGCGTAGTTGATGATATGCAGGGCTTGTGGTATAATATTTAAGAAAATATCTTGACAGGCTTGACCTGTTTTACTAAAATAAAATTCAGAGGTGTAATCCAATGGGACGCAAATGGGCAAATATTGTTGCAAAAAAGACAGCTAAAGATGGCGCAACATCAGCAAAAAACGCAAAATTCGGCGTTGAAATTTATGTTGCGGCAAAGCGAGGAGGCTCGGCTGAACCAGAAGCTAATTCAATGCTGAAATTCACGATTGACAAGGCAAAACAGGCACAAGTTCCGCGTCATGTCATTGAAAATGCATTGAAAAAAGCAGCAGGTAAATCTGACGAAACCTTTGTTG
>JAJXWC010000174.1 GCA_021781855.1 Bacillota bacterium
CAGTGCGTTGTTATGCGTCCGGAGGGAATCGAACCCCCATCTCAAGAACCGGAATCTTACGTGATATCCATTACACTACGGACGCATGCTGACTTTTCAACTTCTCTATTTTACCTGATTGCGTTTTTTTTGTCAATACTTAGGTCACGCTTAGATAGCTTCAGCTTCCAGAAAGGAAAAAGGCTCATACAGAACCTTTTCTCAGTTTAGATTGTTATTCATTTCACAGGAACTTGTTTCACAATAATCTGCCCATCCTTACTTTTCCTTCAATAGAGACCGCTTAGTGTGGGGCAAGACTGCATTTGTCACAAAATTGTTGACTGGTTTCGGAGATAAGCTTCGGACTACGCTCTATTTGTAATAAAAATGGAATGTCTGTTATATAATATCGCCGTTACTGTCAAGTTTTGTTGTTCGGTAGTGATACAAATCCCTGTGTTTATTTTCCTCCGTCCAGCTTTGAAAAATCGAACAATTATTCTGTGCTTCATCAAATAATAAGGGAAATGAGTTCCATTTTGCAGGTGAAAGGTAATGTTCGCTGGTATAGACGAGTTTGCCAGCCAGATAAATTTCTGCGAGTGCTTTGCTGTAACATAACTCTGCTTCACTTGCTTCAAAAGGAGACGCTTTCCCCTTAACGAGCTGTTTAAGCAAATCTGCGGGAATTCTCTCAAGTACGGTGTAGTGTTTTTTAGTACGTTTTAACATGATTTTCTCTTTCATTTTTGTATTTTCAACAAAAAACAGGTCCGAAGACCCACTTATCAAAGAGAATCCCCATCGCTTATCACTGGAGCACCTTATCTTTAGACAGGTTGCTGGCGGATTTTCGTGTGATATCACTCCCCGCACTCTTTATAGGCTGTTATTTTATTGAATCCAGTATAACATGAGTTGTTTGCTTTTGCAAATTTTTTATGTATCATTTTTTGCTAAAAACTAATAAAAAGGCCACTTTTAGTGGCTTTTCTTTTACGCTCTACTTTGAACCTTTCAAAGCGGACAGAATCTGTGTACGCAAGTCTTCAGCACCTTCGGCGCCACCAGGAAGGAATACGGTTGAATTTCCGTGTTCAGCAAATTGGTTGAGGGTATCAAGATATTGGTTAGTAATCAATATCGACATAATTTGCTCCTCACTCAAAGCAATACCTGTGTTTTTCATTTCGCTAATTTGCTGTGCAAGACCATCAACAATAGCTTTACGTTGCTCAGCGATACCAACACCGTGCAAGCGGTCTTTTTCAGCTTCGGCTTCAGCGGCAGTAACCACTTGAATTTTGTTGGCATTTGCGAGCATTTGTGCTGCGTCCTGTTTACGTTGAGCCGCATTGATTTCATTCATAGATTGCTTAACTTCGGCATTTGGCTCAATTTTAGTAATCAGGGTCTTAACAATGATATAGCCGTAAGAACCCATTTCATCAGCTACTTGATTTTGGACTTCAAGGGCGACTTCATCATTTTTGGCAAACAATTCGTCCAATGTGAGTTTGGGAACAGCCGAGCGAAGCGCATCTTCAATGTATGATTTGATTTGCTCTGCAGGATTCATTAATTTGTAGTAGGCATCTTTGATGTTCTGTTCATTAACACGATATTGGGTAGAAACATTCATGTTGACAAAGACGTTATCGCTCGTTTTCATTTCCACGACAATATCACTTTGAATGAGCCGAAGCTGGATACGTGCAGCGATACGGTCAATTCCCCACGGCATTTTCAGATGAAATCCAGGATTTGCTGTAGACTGATATTTACCGAAACGTTCAATAATAGCAACGGTCTGCTGCCGAACGCTGTAAACCAATGTGCTAAAGCTGGCAATCAAAATCACCAGTACAATCGCCAAAATGACGAGTGGCAAAATAATGATTGATGACATAAAATTTCCTCCTTATAGAAATTTCTTTTTTCAGTTTGGTCAAAAGTTTTTCTTTTGATAAATTTATTATACAACCGATTTTCGTTAATTCTGAATTTATCCCATATTTGGAACAAATTTTTTTCAAAATCCTTTAGAAATATAGAGATTAAATTTTTGCTGATGATACTGTAAAAGAAGCGGATTGAAATAATGAATCTTTTCGGCGTTTTCAAGCAAATCTTCAACATTATAGCCGCTTAATTTCATGAATTTATCATTTTCTGACAAGTCTGTCAAATCGGATAAACTTTCCATATAATCAAAACTTCCACCCAAATCAGCGGGTTTCATAATAATTCTTCCCTCTTCTTCAAATAGCACATAATCAGGGAAAATCTGCGAAATCTCAAATAAAAGCGTTGGCGTAATTTTCAGCGGAAATTCGCTGAACACGACAGCTTCTTCAGCCATATTGCGATAACAAAATCCGAACGCCTTCCCTGACAAATTAAGTCTGACGAAACGAAAATTCTCTGCACCTGATTTCCCTTCCAAGCGAAAATCAGGATTTTCTTGAAACAACTCTAGTGCTTTTGATAGCTCAAAGAAATAATTGGTCGCATCTTTAGGTGAACGTTTTTGATAAAGTTCTGCAAAATAAGCATTAAGAACGCTTGCAGGTGGCGTTACAAGTAATTTCTTCTCAGTATCACTTGACAATTCTGTCAAACGATTTTCAAGAAAAATCTTATCCTGTTCCATAAATCCGCCATATTTCAAAGCTAAGTCAATCCAGTTTTTATTTGTCATTTCTACCTCTCACTCTATTATATCACGTTCTTCCAGAAAGTTTTTCGCACTCGCCAGTACATTTTCTGGATAATTTTCATCAAGGACATCATAAAATTTAACCGCCATCCGATTACGAAACCAAGTCAACTGCCGCTTGGCATAACGTCGTGAATTGCGTTTAACCAATTCAGTCGCTTCAAAAATCTCCGACTCTCCAGCAAAATAGGGAAAAAATTCCTTGTAGCCGATAGCTTTCGCCGCTTGAACATTTGGAAATTGTTCGTAAAGCAATTTCGCTTCATCAAGTAAACCTGCCAGCATCATTCCGTCAACCCGTTGGTTAATTCGTTCATATAGGATTTTGCGCTCTGCCGTCAAACCAATCAGTAAAAATTCGTAAGGCGAAGGCTTATTTTCTCCATCGCCAAACGCTGCCAACTCTAGCGCACGTACGGCTCGACGACGGTTAAGTTCCGTGATTTTCAAACCTTGTTCATGAACTTTTTCAAACAAAAGTTCATCTGACAGAGTTGTCAAATATTCACGCAACTGCATCATTTCATTGTGTTGATTTTGCCCTCCCAAATGGTATCCGTCAATCAATGCCTGCACATAAAGCCCTGTGCCACCAACAATAATGGGTATTTTTTTACGTGCCAAAATCTGTTCGATTTCTAAATTTGCAGCTGTTACAAAATCATACGCAGAAAAATTTTCCGTCAAATTCCGCACATCAATCAAGTGATGACGTGCGGCTGCTTGTTCTGTCGGAGTTGCCTTTGCTGTTCCGATATCCAATCCCCGATAAACCTGCTGCGAGTCGCCAGAAATAATTTCACCATCAAAAGCCTGCGCCAAGCGGATACCAAGCGCTGTTTTTCCCACAGCCGTTGGTCCGACCACGACTAAAATCTTTTTTTTCATATATCTCTTATCAAATTCTAACTTTTGTATTATAATGATATTATAACATATTGTAAAAAAGGAATCTAAAGAAATTGAGCTCAACCTTCTGAAAATGCCCAAAAAGATACCTCGAAAATCTGTACTTTGTATAGAATCGCAGATTTCCAGACTTTAGCTGATGTCACAAATATTAGACGTTAGTATTTTCGATGTTTTTAGGCGGTGGTCTCATGTCTTATAAGAAGGCTATACGGGTGCTTAGCTTGTTGAGCCTTAGAAAGGAAAAATAATGAACAAATTTGTAAAGGGCTACCTTATAGGCAAGCTCATTGAAGTCACAATCGCAGGAACTGCCATGCTTGTTGCCAAACAAAAAGGTTATTTCCCGACAGAAAGCAAAGAAGATTTCATCTTAAAAAGTAAGAAAAAATCAATTCGTAAACGTCTGGCTCGCTAATTTCCGACCAAAAAAGATTGGAGAAAATATGAACAAATCATTTATCAAAGGCTTTGTCGTAGGAAAAGCCTTCACACTCATTGGACTTGCCGCTATCGCCCTTTGCGTGAAAATTAACATCGTTGACCCTGCTTTGCGTAAGGAACAATTTATCGAGGAAAATCGTAAACGCGCACCAAGAAAACGCATTGCACCATAAAAGAGCCATCTGGCTCTTTTTTATTTTTTAAACTTAAATTTATTTTTCAGCGAAATTTTCGGTTTTTCTTCAACCTCTTCTGGTTCTGGAATACGCTCTAACATTCGTTCATGGATTTCTAAATTCCGTACATCAGATAGTACTAACGGCACTGTTTCCAGCGTTACTTCCGAAAACTGCAGTCCAAACCAGCGAATTGGTGAAGCCGTAAATTTTTTAATCGTTGCCTTAGTCAGCAAGACAAAACGGTCAAACTGATTCATCTGGCGCGCATTCGTTACCCGCTCATCAAGTACAACAAAGCGGAAATCTCCCACTTTGCGCCCCGGAGTGATACTATAAGGCTGATGCTGTTTCGGCAGACGACCTGATTCAATCAAATCCGTCACAATCGTTCGTAGATACCGCGGTACCTCTTGCCGCATTCGAAATCCGAGATAAATGACTACACGAACAATATAATCAGTGCCCATCATGTCCACTTTATATTCACTCGTATAAGGTTCATCGGTGACTTTCACATTGACAAACCAATAAACTTGTGCCCGTTTCGGACGCTTGTCCAAAATGGAATACAAAATTGACCGGTCAATAAATTCATGGTCCATGCGGCTTGTCAGATAAACCACATTTGTCTGATAAA
>JAJXWC010000175.1 GCA_021781855.1 Bacillota bacterium
TCGTCTAAACCAACGTTTTTCTGGTGTTTTGCCAATAACAAGTTTGGAAACATGACTCACTTTCGCATATTCTGCAACTTGCTTAGCAAAATCGGCGCCATAAATCACAGATATTTTTGCACCTAACTGCTCAGCCAAACGCAAATTGCGTTGTAATTGCACATTTGCATCATGACTTAAATTTTCTTCATCTACATTTCCAACGTGTAGTGCTGTAAATTCTGCTTTAAATGCATTTGCTAGTCGTGAGGCCGCTCGGATAACTACAGGAGCCGTAGGAGATGGCGAAACACAAACTAAAATATGTTCTTTAGTATAACCATTTTTGCTCAAAAATTCTTGTTGTTGTGCATTTTTATTGACTTGGTCTGCTGTTTTTCGCAAAGCAATTTCACGCAAGGCAAATAATTTTTCTTCAGTAAAAAAATGATGCGCTGCTAAATTTGCTTGTGTTTTCCTATAAATTTTACCTTTGCTTAAGCGTTCTAGCAAATCCGCTGGGTCGATATCAACTAATTCGATTTGACTCGCTTTATCAAATATGTAATCAGGAACCCGCTCATTAACCCTAATTCCAGTAATTCGTTCAACTTGGTCCATCAAACTTTCAATATGTTGAACATTAACCGTTGTATAAACATCAATTCCTGCATGCAAAAGTTCCTCAATATCTTGAAAACGCTTTTTATTGCGAGAACCGTAAGCATTCGTGTGAGCTAATTCATCAACTAAAATAAGTTGAGGATGACGTTCAAGCGCGGTGTCCAGGTCAAATTCACGAAGTTTAATTCCACGATAAACAATATTTTTAGTAGGTAAACTGGTTAAACCAGCAATCAGCGCTGTTGTTTCGGGTCTATCATGTGGTTCAATATAACCTACAACAACATCATTGCCATTTACCAGTGCCTCATGTGCGCCTTCCAGCATGGCATAGGTCTTTCCAACCCCAGCTGCATAACCAAAATAAATTCTTAATTTCCCACGCATGAATTCTCTTCCTAACTAAAACGGACAGACTTTATTAAATTTATATCATCTATTTCTCAGAATTATACACCAGAACAATCAAAAAAAGAAGTAAAATACTTCTTTTAGCGCATTAAATTTTCTTAATGACAAAGTTTGCGTTTTAAGCTGAAGCTAAATCAATCCAAATATTTTTCCAAATCAGCCAACGCACGCTCTGCAATTTTGCTGTAACGCTCCTTTTTATCTCGAATTCGTTCAGGCCATTCGCTCATAATTCCGAACGTTACATTCATTGGCTGGAAATGTTTACTGTCTGTGTGTGTAATGTAGTAGGGGAGACTCCCGATTGCAGTGGTACGCGGGAAAACAACTTCTTTTTCTCCCTCAAACAACTTGCTAGCATTGATTCCAGCCACAAGTCCTGACGCTGCTGATTCTACATAACCTTCAACACCTGTCATTTGCCCAGCAAAAAAGAGATTTTCTTGATTTTGGGATTGGAAAGTTGATTTTAAAAGATTTGGCGAATCCATGTAGGAATTCCGATGCATGACACCAAAACGGACAAACTCAGCATTTTCAAGTCCTGGAATCATCCGAAATACTCGTTTTTGTTCTCCCCATTTTAAATGTGTCTGAAAACCAACAATATTGTATAGTGAGGCAGCAGCATTATCTTGTCTGAGCTGAACGACAGCATAGGGTGTTTTAAATTCACCATCACGTACACCTTCATAACTTTCAGGATACTCAAGTCCTACGGGTTTCATCGGACCAAAAAGCATCGTTTTGTAGCCACGTTTCGCCATTTCCTCAATCGGCATACACCCCTCAAAGACTTTCATTTTTTCAAATGTATGTAAATCTGCCGTTTCAGCATTGATAAGAGCTTCTTGAAAAGCGTTAAATTCAGCCTTAGTCATCGGACAGTTGAGATAGGCTGCTTCCCCTTTATCATAACGTGATTTTAAATAGACCTTACTCATATCAACCGTTGAAATATCAACAATTGGAGCTGCTGCGTCATAAAAATAAAAACCGTCTCCGCCATTAAACTGATGAATTTTAGCCGCCAAGTCATCAGAAGTGAGTGGCCCAGTAGCAATAATTGTAATTTCTTCATTCAAGTCAGGAAGAGCCGTAATTTCCTCGCGAACAACTTCAATCAAAGGATTTTCGGACAGTTTGTTCGTGATAAAATCAGAAAAACCATCACGGTCAACAGCTAAAGCACCTCCAGCAGGAACGCTTGTAGCCTCTGCCGCTTGCATGATAAGTGAGTCTAAGCGTTTCATTTCCTCTTTTAAAAGACCAACAGCATTCGTAATAGCTGCACCTCGCAAAGAGTTTGAACAAACTAATTCAGCAAATTTGTCTGTTTTATGTTGGGGTGTTGATTTTACCCCACGCATTTCATAGAGTTTTACTGGAATTCCGCGTTTGGCAATTTGGTAGGCTGCTTCAGAACCTGCAAGTCCTGCTCCGATAACATTAATATAATTTCTTTTCATCGCTAACTTTCTATAAAAAATGATTTTACATAATATATATTATGTAAAATCATTTTTTTATTTTTGCTTTTCTTCTTGATAATCACATTCTGGATTGGAACATACCACTTGTTTACCACCGCCACGAACCTTTTTCTCAACAAGAAAGTGAGTACATTTTGGACAATCGCGACCAATAGGCTTGTCCCAACTCGTAAATTCACATGCAGGATAACGGTCACAGCCATAGAAAAGCCGGTTTTTCTTAGTCTTGCGCTCAATAATATTTCCTTCATGGCAAGTTGGGCAAATTACGCCGATTTCTTTGACAATCGCTTTTGTGTTACGACAGTCAGGAAAATTACTACAAGCATAGAATTTACCAAATCGGCCAAGTTTGATGACCATCGGATGTCCGCAAACGTCACAGTCAAATCCTGCAGGTTCATCTTTAATTTGGATTTTTTCCATTTCACCTTCGGCTTTTTCAAGTTCTTTTTCAAAAGGCTTATAGAATTGGTCAACAACAGAAATCCATTTTCGTTTACCTTCTTCAACTTCATCAAGGTCTTTTTCCATTTCAGCGGTAAATTCAGTATTGACAATATTAGGGAAAAACTCAACAATAAGTTTATTGACAATTTCTCCAAGTTCTGTCGGCTCAAAACGTTTGGTCACAAGCCGCACATAATAACGTTTTTGAATGGTTTCAAGCGTTGGTGCATAAGTTGACGGACGACCAACACCGATTTCTTCAAGTGTTTTGACTAATGTAGCTTCAGAATAACGAGCAGGTGGTTGTGTAAAATGTTGCTCTGGCTTCATGTTTACCTTTTTAACCATTTCTCCCTCGACCATCTCTGGAAGCATGTTACTCTTGTCAGAGTCATTATAAATTGCCAGATAGCCGTCAAACTTGATTTGTGAGCCGTTTGCTACGAAAATCACACCATTTTGAGAAAGATTAACTTTCATTGTGTCAAAAATTGCGGCGGTCATTTGGCTAGCAACAAAACGATTCCAGATGAGCGTGTAAAGCTTGAGCTGGTCTTTATCCAGATATTTGCCAATAAGTTCGGGTGTATTGAAAACATTTGACGGACGAATAGCTTCGTGAGCATCTTGCGCTCCTACCGCATTTTTAACTTTTGAGCCGTGTTTGCTGTATTTCTCACCAAATTTTTCCGCGATATATTCATGAGCTGCATTTTGAGCAATAGGCGAGATACGTGTAGAATCGGTACGCATATAGGTAATCAAGCCTTGGTGTCCTTGACTTCCAAGCGTTATTCCTTCATAAAGCTGCTGAGCAATCATCATCGTTTTTCTGGTACGAAAGTTGATTTTATTAGCTGCATCTTGTTGAAGCGAGCTTGTTGTATAAGGCAATGGTGCATTTCTCGTGCGGTTTTTCTTTTCAACCTTGTCAACGTTGAAGTCAGGACCTGAAAGACGTTTCATAACTTCAACGACATCATCATTAGTGTCTAAAGCTCGTTTTTTGCCGTCCACACCCCAAAAAGCTGCTGTAAATTTTTTTGTTCCTTTTTTGAATTCACCGTCAATCGTCCAATATTCTTTTGGAACAAAAGCATTGATTTCATTTTCTCTATCGACAATTAATTTTAAAGCGATTGATTGCACACGACCTGCTGAGAGCCCTTTTTTAACCTTTTTCCAAAGAATCGGACTGATAGAATAACCAACGAGACGGTCAAGTACACGACGCGCCTGCTGAGCATCAACAAGGTCAATGTCAATCGTGCGCGGCTCTTTGAACGCATTTTTTACAGCATCTTTTGTGATTTCATTAAAAACCACACGATTTTTTTCTTCAAGTGGCAAATTCAAAATATGTGCTAAATGCCATGAAATCGCTTCTCCTTCTCGGTCCGGGTCACTCGCAAGATAAACGGCTTTGGCGGCTTTAGCTTCTTTTTTTAGTGCATTAATCAATGGTGCTTTTCCACGAATATTGATATACTGCGGTTCATAGTCATTCTCAATGTCAACAGACATACTTGATTTCTTCAAATCTCGGATATGTCCAACGCTAGCAACGACCTTGTAGTTACGACCGAGGTATTTTTCGATTGTTTTAGCTTTTGCTGGAGATTCGACAATGACGAGGTTTTTACCAGGAACAATTTTCGCTTTTTTCTTTGTTGTTTTCTTTATTTTGGTTGCTGTAGGCATAATTTCTCTCTTAATCTTTTGATACTTCCACCATAATAAAGACTTTTTTTCAATATGTCAAGCAATAGCATTTTCTTATAGGAAAAGACACTTATTTTTTCGCACTGAAAAATGCTGCTGTGATGTTATTTAATTGAATCTTTGCGCTTTTTAGCTTAAAAATATTCTTCTAAAATATCTTGACCCT
>JAJXWC010000176.1 GCA_021781855.1 Bacillota bacterium
GTCTTAGGCACTGCACTTTTTGAGATGTTTGATGAACTGGAAAACGGTAGTGTTGCGCGTGCAGCAGCGATTCATCGTCTGATTTTACCGAAAATTGACGCCCTTTTCAGTTTGCCCAATCCTGCGCCAGTCAAAGCAGTGCTCAATGCGCAAGGCTATAAAGTTGGTGGCTTGCGGCTTCCGCTTGTTGCTGCGACACACGAAGAAGCGCAACGGATTGTTGAAATTGTTGAGAAATAATGATACCCTTTTAATAGCATTTTTGCTTTTTTAACGAGAAATAAGTTCGCCCTTCGGGCGTTTTCTGTTATCAAACTATGTTTGGTGGTATAATAAAGTTATCTTTTGAAGAAAAGAGAAAATATGAAAAAAATTATCGAATTATCGACCCTCACTTGTCCTGAATGCGGTTTTTCCAAAGAGGAAAAAATGCCAGATGATAGTTGTCAATTTTTTTATGAATGTAGCCAATGTCATGCACGCTTGCGTCCCATTGCTGGAGACTGCTGTGTTTATTGCTCTTATGGGACTGTAAAATGTCCGAGCATGCAAGCAAGAGAGAAATTTGAAATTTAATCTTAGTATACTTTGCTGAATTCAAACTAGCATGTGAAAGGTATCCAGAAGATTGGGAGATTTATTATTTATAAATTGCTCCTTGACGCCGTTAGTTCGGGCGTTTTTTTATTTTTAGGAGGAAAAAAGAGGGGAAATCTTTAAGAAAGGCAACTTTTCTTAAAAAATGTTAATTTTAAATGGGATAAAAAGCCTTTATTAGAGGGCTATTCAATAGCATTACTTGCTTTTTATTTAGCTTTGAGTTAAACTTATAGTAGTGTATTCTCGGCGGAGACTGGAGAACCAGTCTCTTTTTTTGAAAAGTTTTTGCTCATGAACCATTCGACCGATTTTCGAGAATGGAGGAGACATGACGAACTTCGACGGTTGATGAAAAGCTGTTTTAACAGTGTTTTCTTGTTGGATATTTTTGGTTGAGAAAAGAAAGGCTAATATGGCAAATATTAAAATCACACCTTTAGGTGGTGTGCGTGAATTCGGGAAAAATATGTATTTGGTCGAAGTAAATGACCAGATTTTTGTGTTAGATGCAGGATTAAAATATGCTGAAATGGATATGCTCGGCGTGGATTTTGTTATCCCTGACATCACTTATCTTTTGGAAAATGCAGACCGTGTGGCAGGGATTTTCTTGACACACGGCCATGCGGATTCTATCGGAGCGGTACCTTACATTGTTTCCGAACTGAATATCCCTGTTTTCGGCTCTGAATTAACGATTGAGCTGGCAAAAATTAATGTGAAAAATTACGAGGAAAGCCGCAAGTTTAACAATTTCCATGTTGTCAATGAAGAAACGGAAATTGATTTTGGTGAGGCCGTTGTCTCGTTCTTTACGACAACACATACAATTCCTGAAAGTTTGGGAATTGTAATTTCAACGAAAACGGGTAATATTGTTTATACAGGAGATTTCCGTTTTGACCCCGCAGTGGCCATGGGCTATCGGACGAATATGCGACGTTTAGCAGAAATCGGCAACAATGGTGTACTGGCTTTGCTGTCTTCATCGCCGAACGCTTTGTCACAGGTGCAGTCAGCGAGTGAGCATGAAATTTATGAGAAAATTTATGATTATATTGATGATGCTGAAGGGCGCGTGATTGTTGCTTGTAATGCCGGAAATCTTGGAAGAATTCAGCAAGTGGTTGATGCGGCAATTAAAATCGGAAGACGGATTGCGTTCACTGGAGAAGATATGGACCAGATTATTGAAACGGCAACTCGACTAAAAAAATTGCATATTGTTGACCGAAAAGCAATAATCAAACCAGAAGAAATTAAGAAATATGCAGATAGTGAATTGCTCATTCTTGAAACAGGACGCATGGGTGAGCCACTGAAGATTTTGGGCGAAATGTCGCATCATCGGCATAAATATGTACAAATTAAAGACGGAGATTTAATTTTGTCGGTCACAAGTCCGTCGGTTTCTTACGAAACAACGATTGCGCGGGTAGAAAATGATATTTATCGTGCAGGCGGCGTGATGAAGATGCTATCGTCAGATTTAAAAATTTCGGGGCATGCTAATGCACGTGACTTACAGTTTATGTTGGATATTTTGCGTCCGAAAAACCTTATTCCAATTCAGGGAGAATATCGCGAATTACGTGCTCATGCCGAATTAGCAATGGATTTGGGAATTTTACCCGAACATATCTTTATTGCGAAAAAGGGCGAAACAGTCGAATTTCAAAATGAAGAGATGGTTCCCGCAGGAACAATGCCCGCAGAAAATGTGATGATTGACGGCGCTGGTGTCGGAGATATTGGTTCAGTTGTTTTACGAGACCGTAAAGTGCTGTCTGAAGATGGGATTTTCATTGCGGTGATTACAATTTCTAAAAATGAGCGACGGATTGTCAGCAAGTCGCGAGTACATACACGTGGGTTCGTTTATGTAAAAAATTCGCGTGATTTGATGCGCGAATCTAGTGAGTTGGTCAATGCTACTGTTGAGAAATATTTAGCTGGGCGTGAGTTTGATTGGGCTGATTTGAAAGGGACTATTCGGGATGCGCTGGGCAAATTCTTGTACGACCAAACGCATCGTAAACCTGTAATTTTGCCAGTAGTTATGGAAGCTCGTAATCCTCAAGAGTTGAACAAATATCGTGGAAAGAAATAAGTTGACCAGTTTGCCAAAGTATGAATTTAAGTCACTATTAGGTTAAAAACTCTAAATTTGTAGACTTTTAACAGTATTCTTAATAGCTTTACTAAAATAATTTGTTACAAATCCTCCAAAATCTCGTACATAGAGATAGGAGGATTTTTTTATGCGGAAAAAATTTGTGGCAAAGGCCGCTTTAAGCATTAGTTTACTGGGCTTGACAGTAGTACCGATTACTTGCAATTCTATTTTGACTACTTTGTCAGTTCAAGCAGCAACAGCAGCCCCAACCTTTACGGATACTCAGGCGATTACTTATTCGATTGATTTGAAAAATATAACAGCAATAGCGAGTAGTTATGCTGGCGCAAGTGGTGTAGCGCTTGTTATTCCAGATTCTATTTCTTATGATGGAGTAGTTTATCCTGTGGTTGCGATTGGGGCTTCTGCCTTTTTGAATACAGGAATTTCATCAGTTGTGATTGGCGATAATGTAACAGATATTGGAACGAGTGCTTTTCAGACTACGACAGCTTTCTCAGCTTTTTATAAATCCGCCTTGAAAAATGTGACATTGGGGAAAAATGTGCAAAATATAAAAACAGATGCTTTTGCAGGAAATGCAATCAGTCAAATCCAATTTCCCAGCTCTTTGGTAAAGCTTGGAGCACGAGCATTTGCTAATAATTTTCTCACTAATCTTTTATTTGGCTCAAATATTACAGATATTGCTTCGAAGGCTTTTCAGACAAATAATCTTTCAACGATTACTTTTGCTGCGGATAGTTCTGCTACGGTTGGCTCACTAGCATTTTCTGGAAGTCCAATTGAGAAAATTTCGCTCGGTGCTGGCGTAGTTTGGGCTGATGATGCCTTAAATAAGATTAGTCCGCTATTTGGCCAGTTGATTGATATGCCTAGTAGTGGCGTGCGAATTGCAATCGAAAGTCAGGGAGTGATTAAGAAAAGTTGGCTGGGCGAAATTTCTGTGGTTGACGAAAAGGACAATTCAGCAGCTCTTGAAGAAAACATTTCAGAGAAAATAGAACTGCCTAAAGAAGACACGGAAGCGAAAGAGGACGAAAGCAATATAGGAGATTTACATGCTTCTGAGCATTTGCAGGAGACTGTGGAAGAGGGCTTAACAGATAGTGCTGTGGCAACTGAAGTAGTTGAAACAACTGTCTCAGAAGAATTAGAATTAGAAAGAGATTTGGTGGAGAAGGAAAAAGAAGACGAAAGGTTGCCAAATTCAGATGAAATCGAGCGAGTAGCTCTTTCAAAAACAGAAAACAAATCAGAGAATTTCGTCAATCAGTCAGCTTTAGGGGGAAAGTCAGATGAAAATACAAATCTATTAGAAAAAAATACGCCATTCGTCACAGCCTTACAAGTCACAAGTGGGAATACTTTTGATGAAAACAAAAAACATTCATTTCTAACGGGGAGAAACAGTTCAAACCAAGCATTACCAGCTTTAGGAGAAAAAACAGTTTCGATGCTCCTTTTAGCCGTCACAATGCTTGTTGGAATTTCAATCGGCTATTTACTGCCTAAAGTTAAAAAATAATCTAACGTTTTTTCAGACTTTTATCGTATTCAAATTTATCCAAATAAATGGTATAATTAGGCTTAACGTAAAAAACAAGAAGGATAAACGAAAATAAATGGCATTTGAAAATCTGACGGAGCGTTTGCAAAATGTTTTCAAAAATTTGCGAGGAAAACGCAAAATTACTGAAAATGATGTACTTGAAATTACAAAAGAAATTCGGGTAGCGTTGCTTGAAGCTGACGTAGCGCTTCCAGTAGTTAAGAAATTCATCAGAAATATTCGTGAACGTGCGATTGGTACAGAAGTTTCTGAAGCACTCAATCCTGCACAACAAGTGATTTCGATTGTTGATGAAGAATTGACAAAAATCCTCGGTGGCGGCGAAGCCGAATTGCTCAAATCGCCGCATATTCCGACGATTATCATGATGGTCGGCTTGCAAGGTGCTGGTAAAACCACATTTGCAGGAAAACTGGCGAAGAAACTCAAAGAAGAGCAAAATGCACGTCCGCTCATGATTGCGGCGGACGT
>JAJXWC010000177.1 GCA_021781855.1 Bacillota bacterium
AAAACAAAACTGAAAATCGCATTTTTTATCGGGTTATTAGTAGAATTCGTATCCATTTATTTTCTAATTTTGAAAGATTTGACAGTTTGGTCAAATTGAGAAAGATTTGATTATCTTACCGCCTGAAGAGGCGGAGGAATTGCGATTGCGACTAGCCATCGACAGCTCAACAGCTCAACAGTACAATGTACTGTTGAGGTTGTGGATAGAGAGAGCGGAGCTCTAATCTTTCGTAGCATGAAGTGCGTAGATAGCAGACTAGCTAGGTTAAAACAGCCTTATAAAACATAGCGCTCAATAATATCTGCGACTGCATTTTCATCATTGGTCAGCTTGGAAATAATCTGTGCTTGCGCCTTAACCGCTTCAACCGCATTTCCCATTGCAATACCGTGTCCTGCCCAAGAAATCATTGACAGGTCATTTTCCTCGTCCCCCATTGCCATGACATTTTCAGGTTTGAGGTCCAGAATTTTAATTAACTGTTCAAGTCCAAAAGCCTTATTAATTCCTTTAGGCATGAACTCCAACAATTTTGCCTGCGATTTGAAAATCTCACATTTTTCATAAAATGTGATAGGAATTTCAGGAATTTTCATATCTAAAACATCGGCATCAGTGCAAGAAACAATTTTATTGATAATCAAATTCTCTGATAACTCGGTCAAATCCGCTTGTTTAAAGGTCAATAGTTTATTTAAAGTCGGATAAAGCGACGGACGACTACTTGGCGTCATATAAACCAGACCTTCACTCAAAATGTCACATGGTAAATCCAATGCATTCGTAAGCTCTTTCAAATCAACAGCTTCTTTCATAGAGAAAGGTTTTTTAGACAAAATTTCGCCCGTATTGTGCTGCACCAATCCCCCATTAAAAGTAATGCTAAAGTCATCGAAACCAGTCATTTCAAGTGTTTCCAAAAAATGATGAATAGCAACTAATGGGCGTCCCGTTGTCAGCACCACATGAACATTCTTTGCCCGTGCTGCCGCTATCGCCGCCTTATTCTCAGCCGAAATTTCTTTTGCTGAATTCAGCAAAGTTCCGTCTAAATCAAGAGCAATCAGTTTTATTTCGTTTTTCATATTCCTATTTTATCAAAAAATTGGTCATTCGTGTGGTTTTTTCACAAAATTTTGCTCAACAAAATATCCAGCTAATTCGATTACAAATAAAATTCCTAGCATGCCAAGCAGCATTGTCGCAACATCTGACATGAGTAGTTTAGAATTAAGAATTTCCGCCAAACTATAATTCAAACGGACAAACCATAAAATCAAGCCGACAGATGAGCCCAAAAGCCCAAAAAATAACGTGTTGACTGCTGTTCCCAAAATTTGCTGCGAAATAATCAAACGCTGACTTTTAAATTGTACCAAAGTCATTGCCTTGTCCTGTTCAATCAGCTCAAATAAATTTGCCACAATCGCCATTGAAGCTTCCGCCACAGCCCCCAACATCGAAATAACCAGCATCACAATCGCGATATTTGAAAAATTCAGTCCGACGGCAAGCGATAATTCTTCAAGTTCCTCTGTATCTTCAATCGCAAATCCCTGAAATTGCCCCACATACTGTAGCAAAATCGCAACAAAAAGTAAAACCAGCACGACAATCACCGAGCTTTTGAACGCAATAGCCGTTGTTTCATTTTCATCTGAGGACATAAAAATGGCAAAAGCCAAAATTAAAAGCGATGAAACGGCAACAATCAAAAGTGCATTGGCTCCCCAGCCAATCAGCGTAAGCATTACAAAAATAATAATAAAATTAAAGACAAGTCCAAAAAGATTGCGTAATCCCGCTTTTTTCGAAACCAGAAGCATAAGCACTACTAAGATAAGAAATAAAACAAACAAACTATTCATTTCACTACTCCTCGCTTAGATTCTGCATGCGTCAAGCCGAAACTTGTGACAAAAGCCGTAATCGGTACTGCAAGCACAATTCCGATTGCAGATATTATCGTTTGCAAGAGTCCCAAATTAAGTCCTATCGTTGCAATATAAGACCACGAATTTCCATTACGCAAAAGCAGTAAAGTCATCGGGAAAGTTTCTGCCATGAAAATCATGAAAAGCACATTCGTCAGCGTGCCGATAATCTCCTGCCCGATTGCCATTCCTGACTTAAAATAATTTCCTTGCTTCAGTCGAATATCATTCAAGTTATTTTGTCTGAACAAGCCGAAAAGCCCGGCTACAATATCGCCTGTCCCGTCCATAATTGCGCCCAGTACCGAGATAATTGCCCCGACGAAAAAAAATTGCGTTGGATTTTGCGTCACATAATTCAGATATTCAAAATGAATTCCATTTGCTCCCGTAAGCGAAATCACAACCAGAGCAAGTGAAAAGGTAATCAGCGTTGTAAGTATTGTCGTCAACAATGTATAAAGCATTTGTCGCGTTGCACCAAGCACGAATAAAAGCGAACTCGCAGCAAAAACCACTGCTAATCCACCAAAAATCAAAATGACATTGAGTGCTGCAAAATTTACATCAAATATCAATGCACCGATAAAATAAAGTAAATTCAAAGCCAAAGATAAGAGCAAAAATAAAGAAGCTCGCCAGCGAATAAAACCGATGAGAAGTCCTATGAAAAGCGTGAGTAAAGCTGCCATTAGTGCATCACGCTTCTGTCCGACAATTTGACTCTGATTGCCCGTCCCACGCAAAAGCACCTGTTGCCCAACCCGATAAATCTGTCCGGTCACTTGCGATTGGTCTGCTTCATTTGTCAATGTCAGTAGTTGATTTTTTTTACTGCTATTGAGCATTTTTATTTTTAAAATTTGTGTAATTTGCACGTCCCGGTTGGCAAAATTATCGGTTACAGGGCTAACTGCAATTGTCTTCGCTTCTACAATCTGTCCTACTGGTTCGTGATACAAAAATGCGTTGTGACTCATCAGGATAAAGACAATCAAAGCGGCAAAAATAGGAAATAAAAATTTTTTTATTAGAAATTTTATCATTTTACCTCCGCTAATTTATGTGCGTCTCTGAAATGATTACTTCATCCCAACTTCGCTCTGTTGCCCATTCGCCTTATCTGTACTTACTGAGTTAAAATTTCCAAAAGAGCAATCCGTTTATTATCACAAAAATCAAACCAAAAATAATAATCAAGCCCACAGGATACTTGGAAACTGTTTGTTTCTGCGAAATCACAAAACCTAATGAAGCCGTTTGACCATCAGGTAATTTTATCAAATAAGGATAATCCAAAGTTGAAGTGTCTAACAATGCTTCAAGACTTGTCGGCTTAGAATTGGGATTACTGATAGCAAAGCGATATTCTCCTGCAGGCATTTCTGTGGTAAACTTTTGTGAAATCTCTGCTGCTGGAACATTTGCCATCGCAATCGTATGGCTATCAAAGTCTGACCAAGACCCCGAAGTATTTTTTTGGATTTTCATTAATAAAGGGCCTGTTGTTCCTGTTTGCCAGTCAATTTGATTAGCTGCAATCGGTAAACTAAAATTCTGGTAGATTGTTTCTCCCGGCTGCAGTACTAAATCATCATGTGTATAACCATAATTGTCTGTAGGATGCTGTTGTGCCGTCACAACCACTTTTTGTGCTGGCTGAAGCCGCATGACTGTCGCCATTAAAATCAGCGAAACTACTGAGAAAATAGGAACAAATATTTTCAGACGCTTTTTCCATTTTTCATTAGCCAAAGGAAAAGAATTATCTGCGAACAATCCGTCAAAATTTAAAAGAGCAGCAATCAACAACAACCCAATCGTCATAAATTGATAACGCGGCTTGACTTCCCAGAGCAATGTATGAAAAAGCGAAATTCCCATGATGATAAGCAAAATTAGACCATAAGACGAAATCAAATCACGTTTCTTCCACCAAAGTCCGTAAACAATCGCAAAAATCAGAACTGCCAGCAGCGCTTTTGAATAAATCTGCCAGAAGATGTTGATTGCCCCAATATTTTGCACGAGAAAAGCAGGTCCATGTGTCCAGTTAAATGTTCCACTGAACATGGTATAATCAGTTCCTGTCGCAAATGTGCCGCAAGACCAAAGTGTTGCAAACTTTATCAGCCAAAGCGGAATAATCAAGAGATTATAATCTTTCAGCCGTTGAATAATTCCCGAAATATCAGCTTCCTTCATGCTTGAAAAACCTGTATGATAGAGCGTATAATCACGGTCAGTCGGTGTCCATTCACCTCCTGATTTAAGATTAATGCTTTCATAAACCCAGTTCCATACTGGAAAAGCATGAGGATTGTTCAGGTCATAACCTACTGCGGCTGCAATAAGATGAGACACCAAAACTGCAAAGATAATCCCAAGCAAACATGCCAGCAGCATTTTTGCACTTGTTTGCCAAAGCCCGATATATTTTTCACGGCTATGATAGGCCAAGAGTCCAATAATAATGAGTGCAACCAGTACGACGATACTATTAGGACGCGCTAAATAGGCAAAGGCAAATAAAATAACCGTACCGATAAACTGTCCAATCGTAAATTTTCCATTTTCTGCAGCTTTATCAAAAACCGAAACAAGCAAAACTAATGCTAAAATCGCAACTCCATCTGAGTATCCAACTTGCAAAAGAAAATTTGACATGACTGGAAGCGCTAGGACTAAAATGATTGAAAAAACAGCTAAAACAGGCTTTTTTCGCCACAAAATCCGCGAAACAACAAGCCAAATGAGGCTGTTAATTAGAATATTGAATCCATAAAAAACAGCATAAAAGCTGACGTGCAAAAGACTTGCCAGCTTAATGAAACT
>JAJXWC010000178.1 GCA_021781855.1 Bacillota bacterium
AGCGGCTAAAGCCGCAACAGTCTGCTTAACATCTTTGATATGAGGTTACCCTGTCCACCTACGGTATCCATTCGCTCTACTCCACTTTGTTACGAAAGACGTAAACTTCGTTTACTCTATCCGCAACCTTAACAGCACACCGTGCTGTTAAGCTTCCGGATAAAGAGAGCAAACTTTCGTAGTACGAAGCACGTAGATAGCAGACATTTGCTAAGTTAAATAGACCTTGCCCATTGTGACAAAGCCTATTTTTTATATCATTTTTTCTTAGAAAATTTTTATGTTAGAATAGGATTAGAAAAAAATTAGAATGGAGCACTAATGCAAGCATTTATTATCGAAATCATGGACCAATTCGGCTATATTGGCGTTGCGTTTTTAATTATGATTGAAAACCTTTTTCCGCCTATTCCTTCCGAAGTTATTTTGACTTTTGGTGGTTTTATGACGACTTACACAAGATTAGGACTTTGGGGAATGGTGCTCGCCGCAACGATTGGCTCTGTACTCGGTGCACTTATCCTTTATGCCGTCGGACGAATTCTCAATGTTAATCGCCTTGAACATCTGATTTCAGGAAAATTAGGAAAAATATTGAGACTGAAAAAAGGAGATATCCGCAAAGCTGAGCAATGGTTCATGAAACGAGGTAATCTGACTATTTTCTTTTGTCGTTTTATCCCACTCATTAGAAGTCTGATTTCTGTGCCTGCTGGTGCTGCCAAAATGAAATTGCCGATTTTTCTCTTATTAACCACGCTGGGTACTTTTATCTGGAACATTGTTTTGGTTTCACTTGGTCGAGCGCTAGGTGATAATTGGGAAAGTATTGCTGCCACTATTGATACCTACTCAAATATTACTGTTATTGTGCTTGCAGTTATCTTCGCCCTTGCTGTTTTTGTCTTTGCCCGCAAAAGATTTTTCACTAAGGTCAAAGCAGATTGAGGTAGATTGAGATGGATAAAAAAAATAGCCGAATCGGCTATTTTTTAGAAATCGTTCCAATTATCTGGTGCTTCATCATGAGCTTTCGGTGGTTTTGGTGCAGGATGATGTCCCCAATTCCATGGATTGTGAGCACCGAAATTCCTATTTTCACGAAACTGGCGACGCATTTCTTCTTTCATCTCACGTCCCATACCATGCATTTGTCTGCCCATTTCATGTATCATTCGTGGGTCAAATCCGCCGCGATTGGCAAATGGAAACTCGCAGAATTGCTCAAAATCAAATCCACTATCTGCATTCGATTTGACAAGTTTGTCAAGAAGTGTGGCAAGTGTTGCTTGTTCATCTTCAGTCAAATTATCAAAAATTTCGGAACTGACATTATCGCGTGTTTCACTTCGTTTTTCTTTAGCTTCACGCCCTTTTTCTGTGAGAAAAACACGGCTGACACGCTTGTCATTCTCATCTGCAATGCGCGTGACAAGTTCTGCTTCTTCAAGATTTTTGACCTGTGCAGTGACACTTGACGGTTTAATATCAAGAAGTTCTGCGATTTCAGCATTAGTCAAACCGTCCTGCTTCCAGAGCTCAACTAGTAAACCTTGCGCACCATTACGGTTACCGCGGTCACGCAGACGAGCTGACATCATTTCCATGTGAAGTCCTCGAAGAAACTTTGGATTACGGAGCAATTTTGAAAAGAGATGTAAAAGATTATTAGTTTGTTCGGACATTTTTAATCCTCCATTTATTTAGTTTATTATTAACTTATCTAACAAAATAAATTATACTACTTTTATTTAGTTTTGTCAATATAAAACTAAATAAAAAAACGAATTTTTTTAAATTCGTTTTTTTATCTCAGCAGTGCGTGCTAATACCCCCGCCTCTACCGCAGGTGTCCATTCGCTCTAAGCGACTAAAGTCGCAAGGCGAAATCGCTAGGCGGCAGGATAAGCAGCACTAAGCTTCGAATTTCGCTCGACTAAACTTGGTGGGAGTTTCAACTCCCACCAAGTAAGTCTCCGCTTTATTTTTAAAGATGAACGATGGAAAGACCGAATGTCCTTACAATACGCCTGTTACTTTATAGTCTGTCGCAGCCACAGCAGCAGCTAATTTTTCAACAGTAACATCCGCTGCAGGGTCTGCACCAATCATTGCCTTGTTTTCGCTAAGAAAAACTTTCACGCCAAACACACCATCTACAGCAATAAGTGCTTTAGCCACCGTATTTGCACAGTGGTCGCAAGTCATTCCTGCAATCCCAACTGTTAAATGTTGAGCTTCTTCTTTAGTGACTGTTGATGCTTTATGCAAGGTTGCGCCTGTCATTGCATCATCGTGATTCATATGTTCCATGATTTTACCTCATTCTTTTATTACATGTATAGTTTACAGCCGTAAACACGTTTTGTCAAGAAAAAACTAATCCTGTTTAACTTATCAAGTGTCTGCTCCCGTTCTATTGCCGTAGGGACAGCGAATGGATAGCAGTGCGAAGCGAGATGGTGACCCGATATCGCAATGTCAGGTTGTTGTCTAATACAGTAAGGGAAAAAAGAATCCCCTCTGACGAAGTAATCACTTCAACTTCTAGGTGCAGCGCTTTTTCTCACTTATCTTTTAATTCAGCAATTTGCCTTTTCAAATCAGCAAGCTCGGCTTCAAGACGTTCTGTGCTTTTGCGTTTATTGAGCTCCGCCTCAAGTTCTGTATCTGTCAAATTTGATAGACTGGTTAAATTTGATTTCGGTCTTGGAAAATGTTGTCCATTTCCGTTTTTCCAAATAAAATAAATCGCCACTACAATCAAAGCAAATACAACAAACATCACTATTCCACCTCCAAATAAATTCCAATTTCCACTGGTTCTACCAGCCGTTCCGCCAGCCGTACCACAAATATTTTGAGCATTTCCGCTTGACCAATTCTGCATCATTTTTCTTACCTCTTAAAGTGTTTATCTTAATAGTGCATGCTATTTCGTGCTAGGAAAGAACGACTGAATAGCATAAATGGATGGGGTATATCCCAAATGTAATATAAATCCCTGCTTCATTTCATCTTGACGATGTGTTCTATAGCATTTGTACGCTTAAAATCACAATCTCTAGCAATAGGATAAAACAAGAATTGCCACGTCAAAAATCTGACCAGTCTTTTTTCTGTTTTTCCTCAACAATCTTCTTGAGCCGCTCTACTTCTTCTTCCAAGCGTTTTCGTCTTTCAAGCTCCTCACGCTTTTCTTGTTCAATGCGGTCATTTTCATGACGCCGTCCATCAAAATGTATGAAAAAGAAAAGGAAAACAATGATTAAAAGAATGATAACAAAGCCAATGAAAAACATCCCCGCCCAAGCTAGTGAACTGCCGCCCATCATGCCGCCAGTATCATTCATCATTTTGCGTTTGCCCCCATCATGCTGTTTGTCGTTGTACCATTCATCATCGTCCCTGTTGTTGCTGCCGCTGTCGTGCTTGGTTTACCCCCCATCATTGAAGCATAAGATGACGATGTTGCATTTTCCGAACTGCTATCAGCGCTAGAAACTGTTGTATTCCCCATCATTGTCCGATAAGAACTGCTTGTATTTGTAGCTGCTGAACGACTCATCATTGTCTGAATATTTGTTTTCGACATCATAGAAGAAAGCTCTGTCTTATTTTTAGTCATTGCAGTTGTCATTTGATTGACCCAATCAGTATTTTGCAGATTTTCGTTCATGATTTTTGTCATGGAAGCGTAGGCCTGATTATAATCTTTTGTCGCTGCTGTTGTATTGCCCGCCTGCATAGCTTTTGCCATTTGCGTCATTGCTTGATTAAAATTATTCGTTGTAATTTGCGCGGTTTGTGCTTGGCTGATTTTTGGAGCAATCGCAAATGCAGCTCCTGTGACAGCAACAACAGTCAGTCCAATTATCGTTGATTTTTTCATTATTTTATTTTCCTTAATTTCCTTAATTTCACATCAAATTGAGCAAGCTGATGAAACATAGAAAATGAAAATCACGTGTGCTTTTGCTCCATTTTCTATGTTTCATCTGCCTGCCCATGATGTATAAAAGCGAAACGCGAGGAGAAAAGCCTGAATTATTATTAAATCGCGTTTCATCTTTGATAACATCATTATAAACAAAGAATATGCAGAAATTGTGCAGATTTGACAATTTTGTCAAATTTAGTGAGCATCCGTCTTAAGATTGTTTTTCAGTTCAAAATTTTCCTGAAACAATGCTTCATTTTCTGTTCTGAGCTGAAACATCTCATCTTCAAGTGGATTATGTTTAAGAAGTGCACCAAGTGAAAATCCCGCTGTCACTAAAGCTAAAAGTGCAACTAGCAATTCAGCAATCATTGTAAATGTCATCGTAAACTCTCTTTCTATGGCTCGACTAGCGCTGGTTGCAAGCAAAGCTTATTTTATAGTCTCTCGTCAGCATTTTTTTATTTCTCTTACTGACAAAAAAGATTATAAACAAAGATTTTGCAGAAATTGTGCAGATTTGACCGTCTACTCAAAAATCAGACTAAAGTCTGATTTTTTTATTTGACAATATATAAATAATCATTTATATTATATATAAACGATTGTTTATGAAAGGAAAATTATGGACTATGAAAAAACATCACTCACTCTGAAAGCTCTGGCAGAACCGAATCGTCTAAAGATTGTTGACCTGTTATCCTGTGGTATATTATGCGCTTGCGACATTCTTACTCATTTTGATTTCACGCAGCCGGCGCTATCGCATCACATGAAAGTACTGGAAAAAGCGGGAATCGTTGAGGTGGAGAAAAAA
>JAJXWC010000014.1 GCA_021781855.1 Bacillota bacterium
AAAAGAAAATCCGTTTTTTTATTTTATTCAGCTTTCTTAGCTACTTCTTTTGCTGCTGCTTCAGCTACAGGAACTTCCTCTTTTGGAGGCAGTTCAGGTGCATTAGTCAAATCAGCCAGCGGTTCAATATTGCGATAGCGGAACATTCCCGTACCGGCAGGAATAATCTTACCGATAATGACATTTTCCTTCAAACCAAGCAAGTGGTCTTCTTTACCGCGAATTGCCGCATCAGTCAAGACGCGTGTTGTTTCTTGGAATGAAGCTGCTGACAAGAATGAATTCGTCTCAAGTGAAGCTTTTGTGATACCAAGCAATACTGGACGAGCAGTTGCAGGAACGCCGCCGTGCAAAAGCACTTCTGTGTTCAACTCTTCAAAGTCTGAAATATCCATCAAAGTACCTGGTAGAATATCTGTTTCACCATTATCCATAACACGCACTTTGCGTAGCATTTGCCGTACCATAACTTCGATGTGCTTGTCGCCGATTTCCACCCCTTGTGAACGATAAGTTTTTTGAACTTCGCCCAAAAGATAAGTTTCAACAGACAACGCATCACGAACCTGAAGCAAATGCTTAGGCTCAATAGAACCCGTAATCAGCGGTGTTCCGCGATGAATATATTCGCCTTCGTCAACCAGCATTTGCGCTGACATTGGAACCACATACGAACGTGTATCCGTCTTACCTTTGATGGTTACTTCTTTAGTACGTGTTGCGGCATCTTCAACGATACTTTCGACGTTTCCTGTTACTTCAGTGATTACAGCTTCACCTTTAGGATTACGAGCTTCAAAAATTTCTTGAACACGTGGCAAACCTTGTGTGATATCTTCAGATGACGCAACACCACCCGTGTGGAAGGTACGCATGGTCAACTGTGTACCAGGTTCACCGATTGATTGAGCAGCGATTGTACCAACAGCTTCACCAACTTCAACGGCTTCGCCCGTAGCCAAGTTAATCCCGTAACAGTGTTTACATACACCATGTGGCGTCTTACAAGTAAATACTGAACGAATCGTTACTTCTTTGATTCCAGCATTGATAATCGCATGAGCAATATCTTCCGTAATCAACTCATCATCGCCAATCAAAACTTCATTTGTCTCTGGATTAATGACTGATTTGCGAGTATAACGACCAACAAGGCGTTCGTACAACGGCTCAACCATTTCTTTACCTGTTGCAATATCAGTAATGACAAGACCACGGTCAGTACCACAGTCGTCCTCACGAATAATAACATCTTGCGCTACGTCAACCAGACGGCGAGTAAGATAACCAGAGTCGGCAGTTTTAAGCGCTGTATCGGTCATCCCTTTACGAGCACCGTGAGTTGAGAAGAACATTTCCAAGACGGACAGACCTTCACGGAAGTTTGAGATGATAGGCAATTCCATAATTTTACCATTAGGAGCAGCCATCAGTCCACGCATACCAGCAAGCTGTGAGAAGTTTGAGATGTTACCACGAGCACCAGAGTCCATCATCATGACAATTGGATTTGATAAATCTTGCTCTTCAATCAGACGTTTTTCAAGTGCTTCCTTCGCATCACGCCAAACACCTGTAACTGCATTATAACGTTCATCATCTGTAATCAGCCCGCGGCGGAATTGTTTTGTGATTTGTTCTACACGTTTATGAGCAGCAGCAATGATTTCAGCTTTATCATTTACCACAGGAATATCTGCAATACCAACCGTCAAACCAGCCAAAGTAGATTGATGATAGCCCAGGTTTTTCAAACGGTCAAGGTACTCAGAAGTTGCTGTTGTACGATAACGTTTAAAGACCTCAGCAATGATATTTCCCAAATGTTTCTTCTTAAATGGTAAAACCGTAGGCAAATTCTTCAGATATTCATGAATATCTTCACCAGAATCCATGAAGAAACGGTCATCTGTTGCTGTTGTCAAGTTTGCTTCAGTCGGCTCATTCAAATAAGGCATGCCTTCAGGAATAATCGAGTTAAAGATTACTTTACCAACTGTTGTAATCAAAATCTTATTTTGATGTTCAGGCGTCCATGGTTTATTGATTGATTTTGTGGCAATCCCGATACGCGTATGCAAGTGAACGTAATTGTTTCGCATTGCAATTTCCACTTCTTCAGGCGTTGAGAAAATCATTCCTTCGCCTTCGCGACCCGCTTCTTCCATTGTCAGATAATAGTTACCTAAGACCATATCTTGAGACGGTGTAACGACAGGTTTACCGTCTTTAGGGTTCAAGATGTGTTCAGCAGCAAGCATCAAAAGACGAGCTTCTGCCTGAGCTTCTTCGGACAAGGGCAAGTGAATCGCCATTTGGTCACCGTCAAAGTCGGCATTGTAGGCTTCACAGGCAAGCGGATGCAGACGCATTGCTTTACCATCAATCAAAACAGGCTCAAAGGCTTGGATACCCAAACGGTGAAGCGTAGGTGCGCGGTTCAGCAGCACAGGGTGTTCTTTGACCACTTCTTCAAGTACATCCCAAACATCTGAATCTTGACGCTCTACCTTGCGTTTAGCTGCACGAATATTAGCTGCCAAATCACGTTTCACAAGTTCACTCATGACAAACGGCTTGAACAGTTCAATCGCCATCTCACGCGGCACTCCACATTGATACATCTTGAGCGTTGGACCAACGGCGATAACGGAACGACCAGAATAATCGACACGTTTACCCAGCAAGTTTTGACGGAAACGACCTTGTTTCCCTTTAAGCATGTGCGAAAGAGACTTCAATGGACGATTGCCCGCACCTGTAATAGGACGACCACGACGACCATTGTCAATCAAGGTATCAACGGCTTCCTGCAGCATCCGCTTTTCATTTTGTACGATAATATTTGGTGCATTCAGCTCCATTAGACGTTTCAGACGGTTGTTACGGTTGATGACACGACGATAAAGGTCATTCAGGTCACTCGTCGCAAAACGTCCACCGTCAAGCTGCACCATTGGGCGCAAATCTGGCGGAATAACAGGAAGAACATTCAGTACCATCCATTCGAGTTTGTTACCCGATTTTTTGAAAGCAGACAAAACGTCCAAACGGCGAATAATTTTGACGCGGCGTTGTCCAGAGATGACTTTCAGTTCTTCTTTTAGTCCCTCAATTTCCTTGTCAATTTCTACAGCATTTAGCAAATCTTGAATGGCTTCGGCACCCATTTTTGCAACAAATGAACCGAATCCATTTTTCAAGAGTTGTTCACGATATTCACGTTCTGTCAAAAGCTGTTTCTTTTCAAGGTCTGTTTCTTTAGGGTCAATCACGACATAACTTGCAAAATAAATGATTTCCTCAAGTGCACGTGGACTCATATCAAGTGCAAGTCCCATACGTGATGGAATACCTTTGAAATACCAAATATGTGAAATCGGTGCTGCCAACTCAATGTGTCCCATCCGCTCACGACGAGATTTTGCTGTTGTAACCTGCACACCGCAGAGCTCACAGACTTGATTTTTGTAGAAAACACCCTTCAACTTGCCACAGGCACATTCCCAGTCCTTTTGTGGTCCAAAAATACGCTCATCAAACAAGCCTTCTCGTTCAGGCTTTTGTGTACGGTAATTGATTGTTTCCGGTTTTTTGACTTCACCAAATGACCAGTAACGAATTTTTTGTGGAGATGCGATACCAATTCGCATGCTCTCAAATTTATTTACATCGACCAATTCTTTCTCCACTATTTCTTTATAAAATTTTATAGGCTTGCGAGAAATTCACTTTCCCGCCAAACTTCATAAAATCATTCTTGTTCCGTTGCATCAATCAAAGCTTGCTCTGCCGCTTCAGCTTCAGCAACAACCGCCTCCTGTGCTTCCAACAGTGCTGGAGTAATTTCAGGTTCTTGCTGACGAATATCCATATCTTCATCAAGTTCACGAAGGTCAAGCACATTACTGTCAGCATCAAGGACTTTCATATCCAAGCCAAGTGATTGTAATTCTTTGACTAATACGCGGAAAGATTCTGGCAAACCTGGACGCGGAATGCGTTCCCCTTTGACAATAGCTTCATATGCACGCGTACGTCCAATCACATCATCAGACTTGTATGTCAGGATTTCTTGCAGAACATTGGCAGCCCCGTAGGCTTCAAGCGCCCAAACTTCCATTTCCCCGAAACGTTGTCCACCGAATTGTGCTTTACCACCGAGTGGCTGTTGCGTAACGAGTGAATAAGGACCAACTGAACGTGCGTGAAGTTTATCATCAACCATGTGGTGAAGCTTAATCATATACATGACACCAACAGAAATACGATTGTCAAACGGTTCACCTGTACGTCCATCATAAAGAATGGTTTTCGCATCATCAGAAAGCCCAGCTTCTTTGACTGTAGCCCAGATATCATCATCATGAGCACCGTCAAATACAGGTGTTGCAATATGCAAGCCAAGTTGACGTGCTGCCATTCCCAAGTGAAGTTCCTTGACCTGTCCGATATTCATACGTGAAGGCACACCAAGCGGATTCAGCATGATATCAATCGGCGTTCCATCTGGCAAGTAGGGCATATCTTCAACAGGAACAATATTCGATACGACACCTTTATTTCCGTGACGACCAGACATTTTGTCACCAACACGGATTTTACGTTTCTGAGCAATAAATACGCGAACAAGCATATTTACACCTGAAGGCAATTCATCACCATTTTCACGCGTAAACACGTGAACATCATGTACAATACCGCCACCGCCGTGAGGAACTCGAAGGGAAGTATCACGAACTTCACGCGCTTTTTCACCAAAAATCGCACGAAGCAACCGTTCCTCTGGTGTAGGGTCTGTTTCACCTTTAGGTGTCACTTTACCGACAAGCAAGTCGCCGTCTTTGACCTCCGCACCAATACGAATAATTCCATTTTCGTCAAGGTTTTTGAGTGCATCATCACCAACGTTAGGAATTTCACGAGTGATTTCTTCAGGGCCAAGCTTTGTGTCACGCGTTTCAGATTCGTATTCTTCAATCGCAATCGAGGTATAAACGTCATCTTTGACCATACGTTCAGACATGATGACGGCATCTTCGAAATTGTAACCTTCCCAAGTCATATAAGCAACAAGTGGGTTATTACCAAGCGCCATTTCACCATTTTCCATAGCTGGCCCATCACCAATGATATCGCCCGCTTCAATCTTGTCTCCAAGTTGAGCTAATGGACGCTGATTGTAAGAAGTACCCGTATTTGAACGGCGGTATTTAGTAATTTTGTAAATATCAAGCTCACCAGAAGTCCGACGAATGCGAATTTCGTTTCCATCAACATATTCTACTGTCCCTGCGTGTTTAGCAATTACAGCAGCGCCTGAATCGTGCGCAGCCTGATGTTCCATACCAGTACCAATCCATGGTGCATGTGGGTTAATCAACGGTACAGCTTGACGTTGCATGTTTGCTCCCATGAGGGCACGGTTTGAGTCATCATTTTCAAGGAACGGAATACAAGCAGCAGCCACGGCAATAACTTGTTTTGGAGAAACATCCATGTAGTCAACAGTCGAAGATTCGACTTCAATATTGTTACCTGTATGACGTGCCATAACAGTATCTGATGCAAATGAATTATCATCATTAAGTGGACTATTCGCCTGCGCCACGGTGTAATTATCTTCCTCATCGGCGGTCAAATATTCCACTTCGTCTGTTACCACACCATTTGCACGGTCAACACGACGGTAAGGGCTCATAATAAAACCGTATTTGTTGATTTTGGCATAAGATGAAAGGTTATTAATCAAGCCGATATTCGGACCTTCAGGTGTTTCAATAGGACACATCCGACCATAGTGGGTATAATGGACGTCACGAACTTCATAAGAAGCACGGTCACGTGAGATACCGCCAGGGCCAAGGGCAGAAAAACGGCGCTTGTGTGAAAGCTCAGATAAAGGATTGTGTTGGTCCATGAACTGTGAAAGCTGTGATGAACCAAAGAATTCTTTAATCGCTGCTGTTACAGGACGAATGTTAATCAAACCTTGAGGGGTGATATTTTCATTTTCAGATGAAGACATCCGCTCACGAATAACGCGTTCCATACGTGAAAGTCCGATACGGACTTGGTTTTGAAGCAATTCGCCAACAGAACGGATACGACGATTTCCCAAGTGGTAAATATCATCAACTTTTCCGATGCCTTCAAACAGACCAAGCCAGTAGTTGATATTTGCAATCACATCGGCTGGTTTTAGTACACGGTCTTCAGGAGAAATTTGTCCATTGGACATGAGTGTAATCACCCGTTCAGCGTCTTTTGGTGAATAGACTTTAAGTGTTTGAATTTCAATAGGTTCTGGAATAACCGCATCGTCAGATGGCTGCAAAACAGTTGTATTCAGACCATTGTCCAACAAATCTTCAATAGAATCTAGGACATCACGCGTAACCAATGTATCTGCTAGTACAATGATTTCGCCTGTCTCAGGGTCAACGATTGGTTCAGCCAATGTCAAACCGAGAATACGGTTTTTTAGTGCCAGTTTTTTGTTAAATTTATAACGGCCAACAGGTGCAAAATCATAGCGACGTGGGTCAAAGAAACGGGCAATCAAAAGTCCACGAGAACTATCTGCTGTCTTAGGTTCACCTGGACGCAAACGGTCGTAAATATCTTTGAGTGCTTCTTCTACACGTGTATCTGACGGGTTTTTATGAACATCTTTACCCAGTGTTGTTTCAAGCAATTCACTTGCACCGAAAAGTTCACGAATTTCTTCATCAGAGCCGAACCCAAGTGCGCGCACCATAGTCGTAAAGGTCAATTTACGTGTGCGGTCAATACGGACATAACCAACGCCTTTTGCGTCTGTATCCAATTCAAACCAAGCTCCACGGTTAGGAATTGTCGTATGTCCATAACTTTCAAGCCCATTTTTATCAACTTTAAGATGAAAATATGAGCCTGGGCTACGCACCAACTGGCTGACAATCAAACGTTCCGAACCATTGTTGATGAAAGTACCCATTTCGGTCATAAGCGGGAAGTCACCGAAGAAAACTTCCTGTGTTTTTAATTCACCTGTTTCTTTATTTACCAGACGGAAAGTAACATAGATTGGAGCAGAGTAGTTCGCATCGTGCGCACGTGCTTCTTCAACTGTGTACTTTGGTGTTTTCATCTCGTAGCCAACGAATTCAAGTTCCATTGTGCCTGCGAAGTTGTCAATCGGAAACATTTCCTTAAAAACATTTGCGAGACCTTCATCAAGGAAGCTCTGATAGCTTGAAGTTTGAACTTCAATCAGATTTGGCAATCCGATTACTTCTTTGATTCGTGAAAAACTGCGTCTTGTACGGTGTTTACCGTATTGTACGTCATGTCCTGCCAAGTTGTTTCTCCTTATATTTTGTCCAGTTCTTTTCAAAATGCCTTGTTCCATTTTTACATCTCGATAGATGAAATATCCGCTTTTTATAAAAACTGGTGTTCTAAAGCTTTAGTTTGTAAGTTTGGTGTGAATTTAATGAAAAAATTTGAAAAGTCTGTAGTTTGTCTTTTTATTAACTTTTTTGATTTCCCCACTCTAAAGACGCCAAAAAAGCAACGAGAAACAGATGTTTTTCGTTGCTTACAAAGCCTATGAGGACAATATTTCCCATAGAATTTGTTGACAAACCATTATTTCTATTATACTACTTTCCAAACGCTTTAGCAAGGAAACTTACTAGAAAAATGGATGCATTATAGTTCTATTTTTTCGATGATTGTCCTAAATGTTTCTAATTCTGAACGAGAAAGAGATTGAAGTAAACTTGTTATTGTTGCATCACGGCGTTCGGCTTCTAGTCTTTCTAACATAGATGAAGCGAGTTGAATTCCCACTATTGTTGAAAAAACTTCCAATAGGGCAAGCTGTTCAAATGTGAGAGTAGCACCAGATAAAGCAAAAATTGTTCCTAGGCGCAAATCATTGGCATAGATAGGTGACGCGCTAACAAAAGTACTAGCAAAGTTTTTCTGCATGATTAAGGATGGATGTAGAATGGATTGTTCAAATGTCTGATTTGGTTCTACTTCGTAAATCATAAGTGCTTCTTTTAAGATTGGTTCTGAAAATCTTTGATAGGTGAAAAAATTTTTTAGTCGTTTTTCTTCACTCAGATTGACATCTGAATAGTAATAGCCCAAAAAAGTACCCTTAGTATTCAACAGACAGATATTGCAGCCCATAATCGCAGCAATTTGTTCAATAAACGGATTGTAAGGAAATGGTTTTTCAAAATCAATCGTTGCGTTTCTCAACACCGATGTAATTTGTTTGGTTTTTTCAAAGATGTTGTCCACGATATTTCCCCTTTTTGTATTGAATCCTTTTGGATTGAAATGATTGCTTCATCTATCATAGATGCTTGTGGAACGAAAGCATTTTTTGCTAATTTAGCTAACGTATTCTTATAATTACACTTATGTTATCACACTTGTTTCTCAGTGTCAATTAGTTTATTCTCTAAGCTGCTGGTGATTTTTAAGCAAAAAATATCTTGTTTCTACATGTAGATAGCCATTAATATGTATTTTATCTGACAAATTCGTTTTTTTAAATTTGTTTGTTTGATTTTAAAGCGATTTTAATTTAAAGATATGCTATAATATTTTTAGATATTATAGTTTGATTTTTATAAATAATACTATAGAATACAAATATTACTTATGTTTTTATTTCGGAGGCTATCTTGACATTTTATAACCAATTAAAACTACTCGTTGAAAAATCTCACAAATCTTTTAATCAAGTGGAACGAGAGCTTGGTTATCCGAGAAATGCGCTGGCAAATTATCGTTTAGGAAAAGAGCCTAGTGCAAAACGTCTAGCAGAAATCGCAAATTATTTCGATGTGCCGCTAGAATATCTTCTTTGTGAAAATGAGATGCAGAATTATAAAAAAATCCAGTTTTTGTTTAACCACCTCACTCAAACACAGAAAAAACAAATGCTTGATTATATTCAAACACAGCTGAAAGGACAGAAGCAGTTCTGATTTTCTGACGATGTTGACCAAAAAACCTCCAATTCGGCAAAAGGAGGTTTTTTGACTTTTATCTCAGCGATGTTATCTCTTTCACTACACCACTAAAGTGACGAGTTAGAATATCAAGCTTCAAATCTAGTCGCTGTTTTATCTTTTTTGGCCTGGAACAAATCTTCCACGCTCAGAAAGCTTTACACCTTCCGCTTTTAGACGCTGAATTTGCTCACTTCGTTCTGGTTCGTGAAGTGCGATATTTCCATCAGAACGAATAACGCGCCACCAAGGAAGCTGGTGAGCTTCCGAAAGCCCATGAAGTGCCCGAGCAACTTGACGAGCCCCGTTGATAAGTCCTGCACGGTAAGCAATATCACGGTAAGAACTGACTTGCCCATAAGGTATTTTGCGGATTTCTTCGATTATCCGTTTAGTCTCTGGTTTGAGTTCATCGTAGGTCTTTACCATATTTTTACGCGATTTTCTGGAGCACGATACATTTGGTCAGTTTCTTGGATAGCAAATGTTTCAAAAAATTCGTCTAGGTTAGTCGGTGGAATATTAGCGCGCAATTTTCCCGGTGCATGAACATCCATTGATAACAGCATCTGCTGAAATTCAATGCTGGCTTTCATTCGCCAAATGCGTGCCCATTGACTAAAGAATTCGCTGAGGTTGACATCCTTTTCTAATTTGGCGGCTGTAATAGCGGCTGTAATTCCCCCTTGGTCAGCGATATTTTCGGAGACAATGAGTTTTCCGTTTGCCTTGCCCGCTTCGGTTTCAACACCGTCAAATTCGGCAATCATTTCTTCTTGTTTTTTTTCAAATGCAGCGTAGTCTTCGTCTGTCCACCATTTATTGAGATTACCAAACTTGTCAAACTGTGCACCGTTATTGTCAAATGCGTGAGAAATTTCATGTGCAATTACTGCACCAATGCCACCGTAATTTTGTGATGAACTTTGCGTGAGCGAATAAAACGGTGCTTGCAAAATTGCTGCGGGGAAGAAAATACTGTTGCTATCTGGGCTATAATAAGCATTAACCATGTGAGCGGGCATCTGCCACTCTTTTTTATCTACTTCTTCTGTAAATTTTTCGTAATGACGGGCTGTCAGAATTTCATCGAATTTGACGACATCTGCATACAAACTATTTGCCGTAATTTTGAGACGACTATAATATTCGGGCAATTTGTCTGGATAAGCGATATTGACTGTAATTGCATCAAGTTTCTCAATAGCCTTTTCGCGCGTTGATTGGCTGAGCCAAGTATTCGTGCTCAAGCGATTTTGATAGACCTTAATCATCTGTGCGGTCATGCGTTTAACATCTGCTTTAGCTTTATCGCCAAAATATTTTTTGCCGTAATAAAGTCCAATGACCTGACTAAAATAAGTTTCCGCAACATCAAGTTGATGCTTATCCTGTTTACGGGGCTCTGCAACATTTGACAACAAGCGTGAATAAGCTGAGCCCAATACACGCAATTCTTCCGATAGATAATTTGTTGCTTTGCGAGCAGCTTTGGTCAACATCCATGATTTGATGAGCGAGAAATTCTGTTCTGAAATTAACTGATTGAAATTATCGTAAAATCTATTTTCAAACACGACAATTTTTTCAGGTACTTTTTTTACCAAAGCGCTGATAAACGTTGAAAAATCCACATTTGACAAATCTGTCAAAAATTTATCACTACTGACTGGTTGGTAAAGTTCAGCATATTTTGCCCATTCTTCAGAAGTATTAGCAGATGGCACCAGTAACGCATCAAACTGAATGGCTTGCTGGGCAACTTCTGCTGCATTTTCAACACCAAATTTTGTCAAAATCTCAGCCGAATTTTTCGTCCAAAACTCCAACAGTTCATATTTTCGTGGATGCTCCTCAGCATAATAAGTCGTGTCGGGCAAAATCAAACCCGGTCCTGTAAACCCAAGTGCATAATGACGCGCATCCATCATATCTGGCTCAACCGCCAAATTGAACGGCAATGGCGCTTGCGAATGAAAAATCAAATTTGGCAGCTCCAACAAAAAGTCCGAAAAACTTGTCAAAGACTGAATCTTGGCAAGCTCAAATTTGACAGCCGAAAAATCATCGCTGTTACGCAATTCCCAATTTCCTGCCTTCTTATAAAATTTGATTGCCTCAAGCAGCTCTGCATTATCTGAAGGAAGATGTTCCAATAGCTCGGTCAAATCAGCCGTTAGATTCTTTTCGATTTCCAAAACAAGCTCATCAAAAGCCGAAATTCGTGGTTTATCTGCTGGAATTTCTGTCGTGGCAAGCCAATCCTCATTAACTGCAGCAAATAAATCATCTTGAATTCTTGTCATAATTTTCTCCAATTTTTCTACTATTTCCACAATTATAACACAAAAAGCCTTTTCAGGCTTTTTGTAATATCGCTAGAACTCGTTTCCTTATGAAAGAACCCCTACTGATGAAATAATCACTTCAAATACGCAATTTTCGCCGTAAGCTATTTGCACGTTCCCCCAAAATTTTCTCCAACATTCCCAATTTAGCGCTGATAAAAAGATACACATAAAATCCAACGACACCACCAAGAAGAACAATAATTGCACTTTCCGTTCGACTTGGATGACTGCCAAAAAGGATGCCAAGCAAAAGCTCCACAAGAATAACCGAAATCCCCATCACAGCAGTAATCAAAGCTACACCGTAGAAGGTTTTCATCACATTTTTCTTACTAAACAAAGTGATTTTATAAAGTTTTCTGATGAAAAGCCAAACTCCGAAACCAAAAGCAAGTGTTGTTGAAACAAGCGGACCATAACTGTGAAAAAGCAAAATAGCCGGCGCTTGAACAATAAGCTTAACCAACAATGTCCAACCGAAAAATTTCATTGATGTTTTCTTGTAATTCATAATTGAAAGTGTCGGAAAAATAATCAGATAAAGTCCCAAAAGGAAGCTTTGCAAGACTGCAAAAACAAAAAGTGAGGACTGTAAACTGCTTGGATGCTCATAAAATAACGTATAAAGAGGAATTGTAAGCAAGGACATCCCGATTACAGCGGGAAGCATAAAGCCAATGAAAAGTCTGAAATTATAGACTACAAGAACCGCAAGTCCTTTCCTATCACCTTTTGTATTCGCTTCAGTAATCAGCGGGTCGCTGACGTTACCAATCGTAAGCGCAACACCCAGCAAAATCATTGTCAATTTATTAACATTCGCCGAAAAATATGCCACCAAATCAAGCAGTTCATTATGCGAGTAGGTCGTTACATGGCTCATAATCGCCATAAAGGATGATTGGTCAATCAACTGAAAAATCTGTGTTGCCGAACCAATGACAATAAAGGGAACCGCAATTCGCATTGTATGGTCAATCAGTCGCAGTGGATGAATTTTCATCGTTGCCGGTCCTGGGTTGATAATACGCATTAAACTTTTAGTCTTTACCAGATAAAAAAGAAGAAGGGCATAAGAACCAATCATACCAACAAAAGCCGCTGTTGTGGATTGCACAACCGCAGTTTCCCAGTTATGTGAGCCCATAACCATAATCGTGTAAGCCGTTACTAACATCCAAAAGACGCGTACAACTTGTTCACAGAGATTGCTCAAAGCAATCGCCTTAATCAGATTCATCCCTTGGAAATAACCGCGAATCGCACCCATCGCAGGTGCAGCAAATACCGCCAAAGCTAACGAGCGAACAACAGGAATCAGTGCTGTTCCTCCCCCCAGCATATTTGCAAAAAATGGCGCAAAAATCGCCATAATCGCTCCCATCAAAGCGCCAAGCCCAATCAAAATCAATGTCATTTCGCGCACTACACGGTAAGCCAGATTCTCATCTCCCAAAGCATTGTAGTAAGCTACTTCTCGCGCAATCGCCCCAGGAATTCCAATGGTCGAAAGCAAAAGGAAAATGGTGTAAACACTATATCCCATGCTGTAAAGTGCATTCGCTTGATTACCGAACTTTCCCATCCACATGAACCACGGGATAATATAGACGACGCCAAGCACCTTACCAATAATATCTGTGCCTGTTCGCCACGCCGCTCCTGACAGAAGCTGGTCTTTTGAATCCATTTTTTTTGTTTCCATTTCTCTATTTTACCCTAATTTAGCTTTTTTGGCTAGAAAATATTATAATAGTTCTATGATAACCTTAACACAAATCCTTGAAATTTTGAAAAAAGATGATAATTTCCACGAGATTATCGCTGATAATGAATACTTTTATGAATGGGACGAGTTTGTCAGCTTTGACAGCTTGGCTTATGACAGCCGAAAAGTGAGTGAACAAACCCTCTTCTTTGCAAAAGGTTTAAATTTTAAAAGAGAATTTTTGACAGGTCTGTCAAATCCCTTTTATGTATCCGAACTTGACTACGAGGTCGAAATCCCCGTTATCATTGTGTCAGATGTCAAACGAGCGCTCGCACTGATTGCCGAAGCTTTTTATGATTTTCCGCAAACAAAGTTGAAAACACTAGCACTAACAGGCACAAAAGGTAAAACAACTTCTGCCTATTTTGCTAAGGCAATCTTGGATGAGATGAACGACAGTAAAACGGCGCTTTTGTCGACTGCACAAACCACACTTGATGGCAAAAGCTTTTTCAAATCTGAATTGACAACCCCCGAAAGTCTCGACTTACTCCGAATGATGGACGAAGCTGTCAAAAACGGGATGACGCATCTGGTCATGGAAGTTTCTTCGCAAGCCTATAAGACTGAGCGTGTTTACGGTTTGACCTTTGATGTCGGTGTTTTTCTCAATATTTCGCCTGACCACATTGGACCAGTTGAGCATCCAACTTTGGAAGATTATTTTTACTGCAAACGTCAGCTCCTGCACCATTCACGCTATTTTGTGGCAAATGCCGAAATGACTCACTTTAATGTTATCAAGCAAGAATTAGGCAATAAACCACATGATTTTTACGGCGGAAATTCTGAAAATCAAATCGTAAGCTCTGAACGCTTGCATTTTGCGCTCACAGGTAAAGTTGCCGGCGAATTTGACATTCGCTTGCTCGGCAGATTTAATCAGGAAAATGCACTCGCAGCAGCGCTCGCAACGACTGCTTTGGGGGTTTCAACTGAAAATATTCGCGCAGGTCTAGCAAAAGCTATCGTACCTGGAAGGATGGAACTCCTTACCGCTAAAAACGGTGCACATCTCTATGTGGATTATGCGCATAACGGTATTTCGCTTGAAAATCTCGTAAAAGTTGTCGAGGAACATCACAGTGGAAAACTTCTACTTATCCTTGGTTCTACTGGGAATAAAGGGGAAAGTCGCCGCAAGGATTTTGCTCAAGTCATCGAAAATCATCCTCGCCTCGAAGTTATCCTCACGACTGATGACAGTAATTATGAAAATCCTGCAGAAATTGCTCAGGAAATCGCGAGTAGCATCACACGCAAAGTCGATTTTATTGCCGACCGCGAGCAAGCCATAAAAGCGGCCATTGCGAGTGTCAAAGACACTGAAGATGCCGTTATCATCGCAGGAAAAGGCGCCGACAAATTTCAGCTCCTTAACGGAAAGCGTGAATTCTACATTGGAGATGCTGAAGCTGCCCAAAAATACCTCTAAAATGACCTCAAAAGCTAAATTTCTCCTTGCTGTTGCCATGCTTTTTTCCGCAGGAAATAGCGTTGCTTCTACCTTTATCAATGTTTTTCTCATGCGCTCGACGCACAATAGCATCGACCTCGTCATCTGGCAAAACATTCTCAATTATCTCGTGCTTCTGATTGCTTTTGTCAGCGGTACCAAGCTCCTCGCAAAATTAAGCATCACAAAAATTTTCCGTATTGGCATTGCAGCAAATGCGCTCTATTATGTGATTATCCTCCTCATGCGCAATAACTTGTTGCCTTTTATCGTACCGCTTGGCATTTTTTCGGGACTAGGACAAGGTCTCTATTGGTTTTCGCTTAATCTTCTTATTGGCGATATCGTTCAAGAAAACAGCCAAGCCAAATTTTTCTCTTATCAGCAAATGATGAGCTTCATTTTTGGTGTCGCTGTTCCTATGCTTTCAGGCTTTTTGATTGTCCACTTATCTGGCCTTACAGGCTATTATATTCTTTTTGGACTTTCAATTTTTCTCTTTTTAGCAGGAATTTTTCTTATCCGAAATATCAGTGGCTTTAAAACAGAAAATAAAATGAATATCTGGGGCGTTTTAAAACTCCACGGCAATCGTTATTGGGAGGCCAACAGCCTCTTAAGTTTCTCTATGGGCTTCAAAGGTGCTGTAAACAGTCTCGTATTTATCCTTTTTGCCTACCTTATGTTTAAAAATGAAAGCACAATCGGTAATTTTACATCTCTGCAAGCCCTATTAAGCGTAGCAAGTGCTTTGATTTTTGCACAAACTTTCCAAAAAAAGCACACGAGACCCGTTTATTTCATCACTTGTAGTCTTAGTTTACTTGGTTTTCTACTGCTTGCTCTTTTTCCAAATCCTGTTATGATGATTTTTGGCTTTGTCATCTTTGGTATCATTCAGAGCTGGGGAAGTGCGATTGCTAATGCAATGAATTATCAGCTTGCCAGTCGTGCAAAAAATGGATTTTCCCAACGGGAATATATCGTCGCAAGCGAATTTCCCATTGCCGCTGGCCGTGTTTTAGGCTTGCTTCTTGCCTTAGTCTTGACTCAAATTTTGCCGTCCACCTTAACCGCTTACCGCCTTCTTTTTGTTGCGATTGGACTGATGTGGATGCTTGAATTTATCATCGTGGATAAAAAAGTCGCTTGGCTACAAAATGAATAAGACCTCCTTTAGAGGCGCCCGTTACATTTTACCCAATTTTACGTATAAAAGAATAGATGAATTTAGAAGAAAATCTCAAAGAAATTTTCGGTTACGATGCTTTCCGAAATGGACAAAAACAAATTATCGAGCAAGTACTTGCTCATGAGGATACTCTAGGTATTCTTCCGACTGGAGCTGGAAAATCAATTTGTTATCAGCTTCCTGCCGTCTTGCAAAAAGGGATAACACTCGTCATTTCACCTTTGATTTCATTGATGAAAGACCAGGTTGATTCGCTTAACGTTGCTGGAATTCCTGCGACTTTTATCAATTCAACGATTGATGATACTGAAACAAATTTTCGTATGCAGCAGGTTGAAAATGGTGCAATAAAACTGCTTTTTGTCGCTCCTGAACGCTTTGAACTGAGTAGTTTCAACGCTTTTTTACAATATTTACCGCTTGAATTAGTAGCGATTGACGAAGCTCATTGTATTTCGCAATGGGGGCATGATTTTAGACCATCTTATGTCGAATTTGCCAGTCACTTGCAAGACTTACCGACCAGACCGACAATTTTAGCTCTGACAGCAACGGCAACACCGCGTGTTTGTGCAGATATTCAAAATTTATTAAATATTGCTCCAGAAAAAACGATAACAACAGGCTTTCTTCGTGAAAATCTACGGTTTGAAGTTGTCAAAGGACAAGATAAACGCGATTTTCTGAGAAAATATCTGAAACAACACACGAGCGAATCAGGTATTATTTACGCCAGCACCCGCAAGGAAGTCGAAGAGATTACCGAGTGGCTCAATCACAACCATATCATCGCAACACGCTATCACGCAGGTTTAAGCGAACTTGAGCGTCAAAAAAATCAAGAAGATTTCCTTTACGATGAAAAACCGATTATGGTCGCAACTAATGCCTTCGGCATGGGAATTAACAAATCAAACGTCCGTTTTGTCATCCACTATGGAATTCCCGCAACGATTGAAGCCTACTATCAGGAAGCTGGTCGGGCTGGTCGCGATGGTCTGGATTCCGATGCCATTTTGCTTTTCAGTGCAAACGATGTACGGCTGCGTAATTATTTCATTGAACAATCTGATACTGATGAGTTTCATAAAGAACATGAATATGAAAAATTACGACAAATGCAAGTCTATGCCAATTCAGAAAGCTGTCTGCAACGCTATATTTTACAATATTTTGGTGACGAAGGTGCCGACTGCGGTAAATGTTCAAATTGTCTTGATGAACGTGAACCTGTTGATATCACGATTGACACACAGAAAGTACTCTCTTGTGTTTATCGCATGAACGAACGCTTTGGAAAAACGGCCGTGGCGCAAGTTTTGGTCGGCTCAAAAAATAAAAATCTCGCACGCTGGAATTTTGAAAAACTCTCAACTTTCGGTATCATGAAAAATTATACTCAAAAAACGGTGAGTGAACTGATTGATTTTTTGACTGCCGAAGGTTATTTAAATGTAACTTCTGGACAATTCCCTTTACTCACTCTCTCAACTGCGGGCGCTCGTGTTTTACGCGGTCAGGAAAAAGTGACGCGCCGAATGACCTTAACAACCGATAAAAAGCTTGTTCATTCGAACGCTTTTGAGCCTGATTGCTTTGAGCACTTACGTAATCTGCGTTTGGAAATCGCAAAGAGCGAAGGCGTTCCGCCATTCATGATTTTCTCAGATGCAGCACTCAAAGATATGACACGAGTAATGCCACAAAACAAGGAAGAATTTCTTCAAGTTTCGGGTGTCGGTCCAGTCAAACTAGAAAAATACGGTACTGCCTTTTTAGAAAAAATTACTGAATACCAAAAAAGCCAAGTTTGACTTGACTTTTTTTAATTCAGCAGCACTATCTCCGCAGCTATGCTGCTACACTTCTAAAGCAGCTAGTCGGAATGGCAAGCTTCGAATTTCGCTCGACTGCCCTAGGGTCAGCCGCTTTAGCGGCTTGACTTCTGGGACAGGGTAACCTCGCATCAAAAATGTGAGGTTGTACCCTAAATTTAGTGAGAGTTGAAACTCCCACTGAATAAGTCTCTGCTTCATATTGGCTCATCTTTAAGTTTCGTAGAAAAGTTATCAGGATACAACCTGATACTTAAAATGTAGCCTATTTTGTAGTATAATCGCTATCTCCGTACACCATCAACATCTGCTATAGTTTAAAATTACTGCTTCAGCAGAACTTTAATCGCTTGGTGTGATTAAAGACGAAAGATTAGCAAGCCCGATTGAGATAAAATTCTGCCAAGATTGTGTATCGGGTAATGAATATTTGGTGTAGCATCGTGATGATAATTTTTAGCGAATTTCTAAAAGTTAAAAAGTATTAGTTTTCACTTCATTTGTGCTCAAATCCCTCATTCGCATGTTTTTTTGTATAGTTGTGCATCATGAAATAACCAACAAGTCCGAAAATAACTGGACCTGCAACCATTGAAATTACACTTGTCAGCATTGAAGAAAAGGCGGCTGATGTATGTGCTGCAGCAGGAGCACTCGCGTAGGCAACAATAGGCTGAATAATGGTAAAGAAGTTTGCACCTATTACAACAATCAGAACAAGAATAGTCAAAAATGTTGCTACTATATGCGATTTGAAAAACTCAATAGGCTTAGCAATGGCTTTATTCTTTTTGAAGAACCAGTAAGCAATGACGATAAGAATATAAGGCAGAGTCATTGAAACATTTGCCATGTAGGTCAAAATTTCAAAGAATTTGCTTGCGCCGCCCTGCGAAGTTAAGAAATTTAAAACGATAATCACTGTTACGATTGCAAATTGAATCCACATCGCAAATTTCGGCAATCCTGCTTCATCGAGTTTTCCAACTTTCCCCGGCCAGAGTTTTTCTGGTGTTCCTGTAATAATTTGCTTGATTGGACTATAAGTTAAAGTAAAGAAAGCGCCCATATAAGCAAGCAGCATTGACAGACCGATATAACGAGCGAAAATTCCGCCAATTATTGTCGATGTTGAAGCTGAAAGTCCGAATGCGTGACTAATCGCTTCACCAAGTCCTTGCATCAGAACATAAGGCACTGTTCCAAGATTCAATGGGCGTGCATTAAGTCCTGGCAACCAGTCTTTTGCATAGTTAGTGAAAAAGCCTACACTGAGAATTGCTACAGAATAACCAATCGCAATAATAATTGCTGACATCAGAATTCCACGAGGAAAATTCTTCTCCGGCTTGTCCGTCTGGTCAACCAGTCCTGCGATGGACTCAACTCCGCCATACGCAAAAATAGCAAAAACAAGAAAACCGATAAATGAAACCGCACTTCCATCAAACACTGAAGCTGGAGCAGGGCTTGATACAAAAGCGTGTAATGTGATTGGGGTAGCTGGGTGTCCATTTAAGAGAAAAACAAGTACACCCCCAAAAATCAAAATCACATTCAATGCCAAAACAGCAATTCCTGCAACTGATGTGAACTTTTTAATCGTATCAACCCCTTTGCTGACCATAAAAGTAACAAGCGCCATCCAGATGATTGCCGCAGCGGAAATCCACAAGGGAGAGGGCATATGTTTTGAACTCCCGAAAATAAGATTGACAAGTGGAATCAAGATTTTATTAGCCACTGAAACCATCCAAATTACGTAGGAGGCATACCACATGAAAGTACCGATAAAAGCAAAAGTCGGATTGACTGCTTCTTCCATCCATGAATAGATTCCACCCTTTTCGTTTTTAAAGGCTGAACCCATTTCTGTGGCCATAAAAGCGAAAGGAAGGAAAAAGAGTAATGCACCGATGATGTACCAAGGAATTGCGGCATAGCCCATTTGATAGAATGCAACGGGGATATTTCCGAAACCATAAACCGTGGTGAAAATCATTAACGATAGGCCAGCCAATGAAAGCTTGCCTTTTGCGGTATTTGCCATATATTATTTCTCCTAATTGTAGGATTTCTCTAAACGTTCAAAATGAGTACTTTTTAGAAATCTCCGCTATTTATTCGTGCTGATGTAAACTTTATCTCAACAGTGCATGCTTCGTACTACGAAAGACGAGAGCTTTGCTTTCTTTATTCACAATCTTACCTGTTAAGTCGCCCATCTTTCTAAAGTTCTGAGGCACTTTATGATTGTAAAAGATTGATTAGATACAAATTAACTAGATTTGCCTGAAAATTTTAGAATAAGACCAAAGTAAGCCACCTTGAAGGTGACTTACTGTTTTCTCATTTATCTCAGATGTTTTTCTCGCTTCGCCCTAAAGTGCTAAAACGAATGATTCTCGCTATGCCGCTAAAGTGGAAACGAGGCACGCATCGTACTTACTGCTTATTTTTCAACTTTGTTGTTTAATTTGAGGATTTCTAGTAACGTATCCACCGCTTTTTCCATGCTTTGAAGGCTGACAAATTCATATCTGCCGTGCATATTTTCCCCACCTGCAAAAAGATTTGGCGTTGGTAGACCCATAAATGAGATTTTTGAGCCGTCTGTGCCACCGCGAACAGGTTCGATTTTTGGTGTAATACCAAGATTTTCCATTGCCTCTTTGGCGAGTTCAATAATGCTCATGTCTTTTTGAATGATTTGCGCCATGTTGTAATACTGGTCTTTGAGTATAAGCTTAACCCGTTCAGAGCCAAGTTCTGCGTTCATTTTATCTGCGATTTGCTGCATGAATGCTTTACGGTCTGTAAAAATTTGGTCGTCGTGGTCGCGAATAAGATAGCTTGTCGTTGCATTTTCAACTGTCCCATCAAATTTCTGCAAGTGATAGAATCCTTCACGTCCTTCTGTTAATTCCGCACGTTCTGCTTCAGGCAGCGCATTGTGAAAATCAATCGCAAGCTGAATGGCATTGACCATTGTATTTTTTGCTGTTCCAGGGTGAACATTTTTTCCTTGAAATTCAATCGTTGCACCAGCAGCTGAAAATGTTTCGTATTCCAATTCTCCAAGCGGCCCACCATCAACAGTGTAGGCAAAGTCGACATTGAAATCTGGCACATCAAATTTATCTGCACCAACACCGATTTCTTCATCAGGGCCAAAGCCGATACGGATTTCACCATGTTCAAAATCAGGCTTGATATTAATCAGATAATCAGCAAGAGTCATGATTTCAGCCACACCAGATTTGTCGTCAGAGCCGAGAAGCGTGGTTCCATCTGTGTGAATGAGCGTTTGTCCCGCATAATTTTTCAGATTTGGAAATTCAGCAGGGTCAAGTGTGAATTCAGTCTCACCGAGTTGAATAACAGATTTTCCATCATAATTTTCAAGAATTTGTGGATTTATCCCTTCAGCATTAAAATCAGCGGTATCCATGTGTGCAAGAAAGCCAATTTTACGCACATTTTTTGCTGTTGTTGCTGGAATTGTACCAATCAGGTAGCCGTTAGACTCAATATAGTGAATGTCTTGAACACCGATTGCTTCAAGTTCTTTTGCTAACTTTTGAGCAAATTCAACTTGTGTGTGTGTGGAAGGTGTTGTTGTACTGTTTTCGTCTGAGCGAGTATTAACGCGCACATAATCAAGAAAACGTGGTAATAATTTTTCGTATTTCATTTTATACTCCTAATATAAATTTTAACCTAGCAAGTGCCTACTATTTACGCATTGCTGAGATAAATTAGTTTTTGACTAATGCTTTTTTCTCATAAAGAGAAAATGGATAAGCTTGTCCTTGATTGGTTGCCGAGCCTGTTTTGACAAGTTGATAGTTTCGAGCAAGATACTCTGAAACTTTTGATTCTGGATTGAGCGTTTGATAGCTGTAACCGGGCTGAACGGTGTATGAAATTGCAACAACAAAATCAACTTTTGCTTCTTTAATCATTTCTGTTTGAGTATCATTAGGCACTGGATAATCACTATAATTGATATTATTTTGAGCAAAATAAGGCGTTGTAGGAATTACATTTGCTGCAGTGTAAAACCCAAAGTCATTTGTGCCATATTCAAGCATTGTGGCATGAGGAACTTGGTTAATTACTTCGGCAAAACTTGTTTGCGCTGTGTGATTGGTTTTCACAAAAATTCTTGATGTTTTGATGGTTGCATTTCCGGATAAAGGTAAAAGAACAGCCAAAACTGTAAACAAAGCAACTTGTCCTTTTTTCAGCGCTCTTATCTGCTTAACTTTTTTGTATTTCTGTTCTCTTAGCTCTGAACTTTGCAGCAGTTCGAAGATTCCTAAAAAGCCGATTGCAAAAAATGGAATAAGAACAAGATAATAGTAAAGCCACGGTTTTTCGCCCCAGAAGGCAAAAAGTGCTGTTGCCAGAAAGACAACTGTAAACAGAGAAGATTGAAGAACATCTGAGGTGATAATATCTTTACGTTTAACCAAAAAAGCAATCAGAAAGCCAAACGGAACAATCAGCCAAATAGATGAGATAAAACCTTGCACAAAGAAACTTCCCAAAAATGAAAAATGACTGATAAAAGTTGTTGCACTGCTATAAGTAGTCATGTTTATTTTAAAATAATCTTCAATCAGTGCGTTTATTCCGTTATTTAGCCCAAAATAAAGAAGAACAGGAACACTAACTGTGAGGAAGCCTGCTAGACTTAGTCCAAGAGTTTTTAAGAATTCTAGCCATTTTTTTGTGATGAGGAGATAAATTCCTAAGAAAAGAAAAAATGCTAAAAAGCCGCCCGTCATGGTATATTTTATCCAGAAAATATAGCCCATGAATAATCCAAGGAGATAAATAATTTTGGGAGGAAATTCCATTTTCCCTGCTTTACAGTACTTGAATATGCTGTAAATAAGAAACATTATCGCTGGAAAAGCGAATTCTTCTGCGGAATCACCATTTTGAAACCAATTTCCACTTGTCAAAAATCCATTGGCTTGAAGCATCAGGACGGGCAGAAAAGCGCTCGCCATGAAAGCATATTTTTCTGAAATAAAAAGACGACAGGTTTTAT
>JAJXWC010000015.1 GCA_021781855.1 Bacillota bacterium
TTGTGGGAATCGTAATCCTGATTGTAAAACTTGTATCTAACTCAAAAAGACGTGCTGATAAAGATAAAGAAACACCTTATGCTGACAAAAAATAGACTCGAAAGAGTCTTTTTAGCTAAAAACAAAGTCCCAAATGAAATCATCAACACAAAAACTCACCAAAAATTTTCTCATTGGTCATTGTCTATCTCCTCTATCACTTTGTGATATTTTCGAGAATGAATAGAACACTCGTGATCACTATTGAAAGGAGTTGTGATTTTGTTGTACTTTATGTGTTCTATTTTACAGACTTTCACAAACACACTTGGGGAAATTAAAAAATTAAAGAATAAAATCATATCTTGATAACTCAACAGGGGATCTCAATAGACCATGTTAATCTTCTCGCCTACTCGCCGTACTAAGTTTCGAATTTAGTCTCTGCTTCATTGTATATCCTTAGTTTCGCAGAAAATATAGTATAATAGACTTAATTTTATTTGTATAGAAAGAAACAAAAAATGAGTATTTTAGAAGTAACCAACCTTACCCACGGTTTTGGCGACCGTGCGATTTTTGAAGATGTCAGTTTTCGCTTGCTCAAAGGCGAGCATATCGGCTTTGTGGGCGCAAATGGCGAAGGAAAATCGACCTTTATGAGCATTATCACAGGCACGCTGGTGCCTGATGAAGGAAAAGTCGTCTGGTCAAAAAAGCACCGTGTGGGTTATATGGACCAGCACGCGGCACTCGGTAAGGGAAAAACGACTCGTGAAGCGCTCGCTGAGGCTTTCCAGTATCTTTTTGACGTTGAAAAGGAAATCAATGATGCTTACATGAAAATGGCAGAGATGTCGGAAGATGAAATGAACGCAGCGCTTGAAAATGTCGGTGAACTGCAGGAAGAACTGGACACGGGGGATTTTTATCTGATTGATGCCAAAGTCGAAGAAACAGCGCGAGGATTGGGTCTTTCGGACTTGCTGGATAAAGATGTTGCAGAATTATCAGGCGGACAGCGGACGAAAATCCTGCTTGGCAAGCTCTTGCTTGAAAAACCTGATATTTTGCTCTTGGACGAGCCGACGAACTATCTGGACGAAGAGCATATTTTTTGGCTGAAAAATTATCTGAAAAACTACGAAAATGCCTTTATTTTGATTAGCCACGATGTGCCTTTCATGGACGAGGTGGTCAATGTCATTTATCACGTACATGGGCTGGGCATTACACGCTATTCGATGTCTTATCACGAGTTTGAGCGGGTTTTTGAGGAAAAGAAAAAGCAACTGGAAAATCTGCATGATGCACAGATGGCAGAGGCTGCAAAGCTGAAGGATTTCATTGCCCGTAAGAAAGCGAATGTGGCGACTTCTGGGCAGGCAAAAGCACGGGAGAAGATGCTGGCGAAGATGGAAATTGTGGATACCATTCACGAGAAGCCAAAACCGCATTTTGATTTCAAATTCAGTCGGAAACCTTCTCGTTTGGTCTTTGAAGCAACTGATTTGGTCATTGGCTATGCTGCTGAAAATCCGCTGTCTAGCGCGATTAATTTGAAAGTCGAAAGCGGGAAAAAAATTGCCTTTGTTGGTTCAAACGGGATAGGAAAATCCACCTTACTCAAAAGCTTGATGGGCTTAATTCCTGCACTTTCTGGTGAAATCGAAAAAGGGAATTTCCAAGACATCGCCTACTACGAGCAAGAAATCAAAGCGCCATCGCAAAAAACAGTGCTTGATGATTTGTGGGACGAATATCCAAGCTGGAATCAGGCGGAATTGCGTGGGGCACTGGCACGCGTAGGGCTCACAACGAAGCAAATCGAAACGCGCGTGTATGTGCTGTCAGGTGGAGAGCAAGCTAAATTACGTTTTGCAAAGCTGATGAATGCCGAGTCCAATATTCTCATTCTTGATGAGCCAACCAATCACCTTGATGTCGATGCGAAAGACGAGCTGAAGCGTGCGCTGATTGCTTATCCCGGCACGATTTTGATGGTATCGCACGAACCTGAATTTTATGAGGGAATTGTGGACGAAGTGGTAAATTGCGAGGCTTGGACAACGAGGATTTTGTAAATGACTGAACAACATTTGCCTTGGGAGAACCCTGAGCAAAATTACAGAAAAACTTTAATCCAGCGGCGCTCTGAACGGCGTTATCGGGTGCTACAGCTTTCAAAAACCTTGCGTGTGAGTTTGACGCGGCTCAAACAGCTTGAAATTGATAGGTACAATTCGGAAATTTTGACCTGGATTGAGCAAATGGAAGACGGTAGCGCAGGCGATTTTGACGATGAAGATTTTGCACAAGCTAAGAAATTTACGAAGTCGATTTTGAAAAAGATTGAAAAATTGGAAAATGAAAAGGGTAAGTAAAGATGAAAGCAAGTTTACAAGGGTATCTTGACCAGTGGGAAACGCCTTGGATGCGTCTTTATTATCGGATGGTCTGGACGCAATTGGAGCATGAGTTGGGGGATTTGACGGGCAAGAAAATTTTGGATTTCGGTTCAGGATTTGGCTGGAATGCAAATTATTTTGCGGGGCTTGGAAATGAAGTGCTAGCGATTGAGCCGAATGAGGAAATGGTGGCAAGTAGGAGTCGGGAAAATGAGTATCATCAGCTTATTGGAAGTTTGTCAGCACTGACAGACCTGTCAGCGACAAGCTTTGACATCATTCTCTGTCATAATGTTTTTGAATATTGTCCGACGGAACGTGCGGCAATCCTTGCGGAATTTGACAGACTCGTCAAACCGGGTGGGGTAATTTCCATTGTCAAACATAATCATGCAGGCGCTATTATGCAAAAAGTTGTCTTTGAAAATGCGCTTGATGAAGCTTATGACATTTTGGCTGGTGGCGAGAAAACGAATGCCATGTTTGGTAAAATCAATTATTATGATTTTGCCGACTTGACGGAGCATTTATCAGTTAAAATTGACAAAACGTATGGTGTACGTACTTTCTGGGCACTACAGCCTAACGAGGTCAAAACGGCATCCAACTGGGCAGACAAGATGTTTCGCGTAGAATGGGAAGTCTGTGACAAGCCCGAATATGTGGCAATTTCATTTTTCAATCATCTGATAGTAAGGAAAACACAATGAACAACTGGAACAGTATCACGATAAAAATCACAAGAGCAGCCGAGGAGGCGGTGTCGAGCATTCTCATTGAAGCAGGGGCAGGTGGTGTCGAAATCAAGGACAGCGCGGATTATTTGACGCATGAGGACTTGTTTGGTGAGGTACTGCCTGCGGTCACACAGTCGGATTTCGTTGAGCTGACGGCTTACTATCCTGAAAATTTGCCACTGGCTGAGCTGACAGCGGATATTGAGCACCATATTAACGGTTTGAGCGAATTTTTTGATTTGACAGGACTCTCAGTTGAGACCAATAATCTGTCAGAGACCGACTGGGCGGAAGCTTGGAAGAAATATTTTGAGCCTGCGCGCATCACGCATGATTTGACGATTGTGCCAAGCTGGACGGAGGATTATCAGGCGCAAGCGAGCGAAAAGCTGATTAAGCTTGACCCCGGTATGGCGTTTGGCACAGGCACGCACCCGACAACCAAGATGAGTCTGTATGCCTTGGAGCAGATTTTACGTGGTGGCGAGACGGTGCTAGATGTAGGAACTGGCTCTGGTGTGCTGTCTGTGGCAAGCGTGCTGCTTGGAGCAGCAGAAGTTTATGCTTATGATATTGACGAAGTTGCAGTGCGCGTGGCGCTTTCCAATATTCAGCTCAATGCCGACCATGAAAAAATCCATGTTTCTGCCAATAATTTGCTGGAAAATGTAACGCAGGAAGCAGATGTGATTGTGGCAAATATTCTGGCGGATATTCTCGTGCTGATGACGGAGGACGCTTATCGGTTGGTTAAGCCAGAGGGTTATCTGATTATGAGTGGTATCATTGCGGATAAGGCAGACATGGTGATTAGAGCAGCTGAAAATGCAGGATTTTTCCTCGAAACCCGCATGATACAGGGCGAGTGGAATTGTGTTATTTTCAAGAAAACAGAAAATCGGGAGGGCGTGATTGGTGGCTAATCAATATTTCGTCTTTCGTGAACTGCCTGAATTAAACACAGCATTCGTCATTGAAAATGAAGCCGCCGCACATCATATTTTTACCGTGATGCGTGCGCAGGTGGGGGATAAATTGCAACTTGTCTTTGCTGATGAAAAAGTCGGGCTTGCAGAAGTTTTATCTGCTTCTGACAGGTCGGTCAAATTGCTCGAAATTTTGTCAAATGTGACGGAATTACCTGTGAAAATCACAATAGCAGTAGGATTTCCTAAAGGCGACAAACTTGATTTCATCACAGAAAAAGTTACAGAATTAGGCGCAGCGGCAATCTTTGCGGCACCGTTCAAATGGTCGGTTGCCAAATATGATAGTAAGAAACTTGCTAAAAAGCAAGAAAAGCTGGAAAAAATTGCGCTCGGTGCAGCAGAACAATCCCGTCGCCAAAAAATTCCCGAAGTTCAACTTTTTGAACATTTGTCAAATTTGACCGCTCAATTTTCTGCTTTTGACCAGATTCTTGTTGCCTATGAAGAATCAGCTAAATCGGGGGAAAAATCAGCTTTTGCACAAGCTTTGACAGGCTTGTCAGAGGGCCAAAAAATGCTTATCATTTTCGGTCCAGAAGGCGGAATCGCTCCAGAAGAAATCGAAATTTTTCAGAAATTAGGGGCAAAAACAATCGGTTTAGGACCACGAATTATGCGCGCAGAAACGGCGCCACTCTATGCACTTTCGGCAATTTCTACTCATTTTGAACTTCTAAAATGAAAAAATCGCAACAGATTTTCAATCCAGCCTTAAAATGTGATAAAATAGGATAAACAAAATAAGGAGGAAACACGCGACACAGGATTTTTGCAAAAAATTCTAGTAAATAAAAGTAGAATTCTCGTTTTCGTAGTGGCAAAGCTATGAAGACAGTGCTGCTTATCTGATTAGCTGAAGATATGGCGAAATGAGCAAGCACATGCTAGGGTAAGATTGTCGAGTGAACAAAAAATATGCCTTCAGAACCAGTCCTAACAGGTGCACAAGTCGTTGCCCTGACTGAAAAATACATGAACGAGAAAGATGTCCTTCTCGTGAAAAAAGCGCTAAAGTGTGCATCAATCGCCCATGCTGACCAGTATCGTGTTTCCGGTGAAGCCTATATCGTTCACCCAACGCAAGTTGCCGGTATTTTAGCAAAATTAAAACTTGATGCTGTGACTGTATCTTGTGGTTTTTTGCATGATGTTGTTGAGGACACTAAATTTACACAAGGTGATTTGCAGGAGCTCTTTGGCGATGAAATTGCTGAAATCGTGGACGGCGTAACCAAACTTGGTAAAGTCGAATACAAATCGCACGAAGAACAGCTTGCTGAAAATCACCGCAAAATGCTGATGGCAATGTCCAAAGACATTCGTGTTATCCTCGTCAAACTCGCTGACCGCCTGCATAATATGCGCACGCTTAAGCATCTTCGCCCCGACAAGCAGAAACGGATTTCACGGGAAACAATGGAAATTTATGCACCGCTTGCGCACCGTTTGGGGATTGCCAGCATTAAGTGGGAGCTTGAAGATTTATCTTTTCGTTATCTCAATGAGAGTGATTTTTACCGTATTCGCGGTCTGATGAACGAAAAGCGTGCGGCGCGTGAAGAGTTGGTGGGCGAAGTCATTTCAAAATTGACCGAGCGTATTGAGCAAGCAGGCGTAGAAGCTGAGATTTATGGTCGTCCAAAGCATATCTACAGCATTTACCGCAAAATGCACGATAAGAAAAAGCGCTTTGATGAGATTTATGACCTGATTGCCATTCGCTGTATCACGGAGACGACCAGTGATGTTTATACGACCTTGGGCTATATCCATGACCTGTGGAAACCGATGCCAGGCCGATTTAAAGACTACATTGCCAATCCGAAAGCCAATGGTTATCAGTCTGTGCATACCACGGTTTATGGTCCGAAAGGTCCGATGGAATTTCAGATTCGGACGCGCGAAATGCACCAAATCGCAGAATACGGTGTCGCAGCGCACTGGGCTTATAAGCAGGGACGCAAATCAAAAGTTGATGTTCACGAAATCTCGGAGACGCTCAACTGGATTCATGAACTCGTTGAACTCCGCGAAGAAGCAGGTGATTCCGCAGAAGAATTTGTTAAAGCGGTTCAAGAGGACATTCTTAGCGACAAGATTTACGTGTTTACCCCTGACGGCGCAGTGCAGGAACTCCCTGCAGGCTCTGGCCCGATTGACTTCGCTTATGCGATTCACACACAAGTCGGCGACCATGCAACAGGCGCAAAAGTTAACGGAAGAATGCAACCCTTATCTGTTGTTTTGAAAACAGGCGACCGTGTGGAAATTATCACAAGCAAGACGAGCTTTGGTCCAAGTCGCGACTGGGTCAATCTCGTTAAGACCAATAAAGCTCGCAATAAAATCAAGCAGTTTTTCAAAAATCAGGATAAAGAAACATCGGTCAATAAAGGACGCGAATTACTCCAAGACGCACTGTCAGAGTTAGGCTTCGTGCCAAATCAATACCTTGACAAAAAACATCTTGACGAACTGTTTAACAAAATGAGCTTCCGTTCTGCCGATGCGCTCTATGCTGCGATTGGCTTTGGCGAAGTTTCTGCGACAACAGTAGCCAACCGTTTGACCGAAGGCGAACGTCGGGCGCGTGAACGTGAGAAAATCAAGGCAGAAGCCGAAGAACTTATGAAAGGCGAAGTCAAGCGCGAAGGCAAAAATGTCATGAAAATTCGTCATGACGGTGGTGTTAGTGTCTCTGGCATTGACAGCTTACTCGTGCGCATTGCTAAATGTTGTAATCCGGTACCGGGCGATGATATTATTGGCTACATTACCAAGGGACGCGGCGTCAGCATTCACCGTGCCGACTGTCAAAACGTACGCAGCCAAGAAGACTTCGAGCAGCGTCTGGTGGATGTAGAGTGGGACGACGAGGAAAATCAGCTCAAAGAATACGTAGCAAATATTGATGTTTATGGTTTCAATCGCCCTGGGCTACTCAACGATGTCATGCAAGTGCTTGCGAATGCCACGAAAAACCTGATTTCAATCAATGCTCAGCCGACCAAGGACAGAAAAATGGCGAATATCCATATTGCGATTGGGATAAAAAACCTATCCGAACTAACATTAGTTGTTGATAAAATTAAGATGACACCAGATGTTTATTCAGTCAAGCGAACCAACGCCTAATTTTTTGATGAAATTGAGAATTCTAAAATGATAATATCGTTTTAGAATTTTTTGTTGTCAAGGTTTCTGTTATACGATGAACCAATAGATTTCGGACGCACTAAATAAAAAGTAGAAATGTTTTGAACAGCGATTCACTTTTTCAACGACTGATATTTTGTTTTGCCAAACTTTACATCAACTTGACCTTGTGCCAAACAATCAGACTCACATCTTGCTACATATAATTGCGCTCCTGTTCGTATCTTGCTATAATTAAACACATGAAAATAGTAATTCAAAGAGTAAAATCAGCGTCCGTGGCTTTTGATGGAGCGGTCAAAAGTGAAATTGGGCAAGGACTACTGCTGCTTGTTGCGGTGGAAGATGCCGATAGTGAATTTGACCTTGACTATGCCGTGCGCAAGGTAACACAGATGCGAATTTTTTCGGATAGTGAAGATAAAATGAACTTGTCCATACAAGATATTTCTGGCGAAATTTTGTCAATTTCGCAATTTACTTTGTATGCAGATACACGCAAGGGAAATAGACCGAGTTTTTCTGCCGCAGGAAAGCCTGCTTTTGCACAAATGATGTACGAAAAATTTGACGAAAAGCTATCAGAAATCATATCCACTAAGACTGGGAAATTTGGTGCTGATATGCAAGTCAAACTGCTCAATGATGGTCCCGTTACCATTATCCTCGACACGAAAGAAGCGCGTAGATGATTCAAAAACCAAAAAAGTCCAAATTTGCGGCAAAAGGTCAGCAAAAAGCTTTAAAAAAGATGACAGAAAATAGCGAAATGCGTGCTGCAAGACAAGAATTAAAAGATGAATTTCTTGCACTTCACCCTCGTCTTGCCGATATGTCCGTTGAAGAACTCGGCGAAGCGATGCAAAAGCACGCCATTGAAGAGGACAAAATTCGTAAACAGAAATTGCGGAATCACATCGAAGCTTTTTCGGACGGTATTATTGCTGTTATTATTACGATTATGTTACTTGAGATTCCAATGCCGACTGCTTCAGGGGGATATATAGGCTTTATTGAAGCTGTCGGTATTTTTCTGATTAGTTTTGTCGTTATCGCAAATTTCTGGTTCAATCACCATAAAACATTTGCCACAACAGAGGAAATCACTGAAAGTATCATTGTACAGGACTTTATTTTTACGGGTCTGCTTTCGCTTATTCCGCTATTGACCAAATGGATTATGCTACAACCCACTGCTTTTAGCAGTTTCAACTATGGTTTTGTGTTGTTTCTGATTTTGATTCAGCAAGAATGGATTAGCTATTCAATTACGAAAGACCATTTTCATAAGATGCCAAAAACTTTTCATTTTTGGCGTAAAATCTGGGCAAGTCGGCTGATTTTCACCTTGCTCATTAATATCATTATTACAATTATTGCCGTAATTTTCCCACAATATGGTCATTGGCTCTTTATCATTGTTCCCGTATTCAACTTTTTCTTTAGAATGCTGGGCGATGAAGGACATGATTTTGAGTTGGGAAGTAGATTAGGAGGAACTTTTCATGACTAAAGCAATTATCTTTGACCTTGGTGGTGTTATTATTGACCTCGGGTTTGATGAAATGGTCAAAAAATTTGACCAACTCGGGATAAAAAATTTTGGTGACGCTTTCAACCCGCTTCGTCAAATTGATTTTTTTGAACAGCTCGAACTCGGTAGCATATCGTCAGAAGAATTTTACAAAAAATTCCGCAAAAATTTTTTGACCGACCTGTCAAACGACCAAATCGAAGCTACATGGAACCTCATCATCAAAGATTTCAAAATTGAACGTATGCTTTTGCTAGAAAAATTAGCTCAAAATCATCCGCTTTATCTTTTCTCCAACACCAATGCCATTCATGCCAGATATTTTGAAAAAAATTGTCTCAATCAACTCGGAAAACCCTTGAGTCACTATTTTCATGAAACTTTTTACTCGCATGAGTTACATCTTAGAAAGCCTGAACCAGCAGCTTTCAAAGAAGTGCTAAGACGCGCCAAGCTCCAAGCGGAAGAAACGCTCTTCATTGATGACAATCATGAAAATATCCTTGGTGCCAAGTCTGTAGGGCTGCAAACCTATCATCTAAAATTCCCAGAGGACTTATTAGATATTAATTTTAAGAATATTTTCAGTCATGAAAAGTCAAATATTGACAATTATCAGATAATTTGATAAAATACAATCTATTGAATTATTTAATCTAGCAAGTGCTACTAATTCCCCCGCTGATGAAGTAATCATTTCAAGAAAGAAAAGGCATTATAGCGTCCTTCACTTAGAAAGTAAACCATTGGAAAAAGAACAAAAAAGTGAGCAGCTTAAAAGCTCTCTTAAAACTCGTCATATTGTCATGATGTCGCTCGGCGGCGCTATCGGATCAGGATTATTTCTTGGTTCAGGTCAGGCGATTGCAGCAGCAGGGCCTGCGGTACTTGTGTCATACATTTTAGCAGGGCTGACGCTTTTTGTTGTTATGTATGGCGTAGGACGCATGGTGATGCACCAGACAACGCACGATGCAGGACTTTCGGGTATTATCAAGCCTTACGTTGGCGCACATTGGGCGCATTTCACAGACTGGGTTTACTGGTGTACTTGGATGGCGGTTCTAATTGCAGAGGAAGCGGGTGTTTCGACTTTCTTGTCAATGCTAATCCCTCATGTTCCGCTCTGGATTTTCGCTTTATTAGTTGCTGTTTTAGGCACGGTAATCAATCTTTACTCCGTCCGCGCGTTTGCCGAAACAGAATATTGGCTAGCCTTTGTGAAAGTCGCCGTTATCATTCTTCTTATTGTCGTCGGCTTTTTCCTACTTATTGTCAACAATCAGCATCTTGGATTTGCCGTCAGTGAAGCGCAAAAAGCGGCTAATCAAAGCACAGCACCGAATTTTGCTCCACAGGGCATCAAAGGCATTTTGAGTTCGCTTCTTGTTGTCATCTTCTCTTTTGGAGGTTCTGAACTTGCCGCTGTTACTGTTGCCGAAACAGAAAATCCGCAAGTTGCTATTCCTAAAGCTATCAGGGGTGTACTTGTCAGAATTATTTCATTCTATGTTGTTCCTATCTTTTTGTTTCTGGAGCTTTTGCCGTGGAGCCAAGTTTCTGGAAAAAAAGCCCCAAGTCCGTTTGCCACGATTTTTGCAAGAATTGGTATTCCTTATGCTGACAAAATTATTCTTATCGTCATTATTATTGCGATTTTCTCAGCAGTCAACTCGGCTATTTATGCCACTTCACGCTCACTTTATTCGCGCGTGCAGCATTCTGAAAGCAAACTCGGCAAAGAATTAAGCGTTCTCTCCAAAAATCAAGTGCCTGTACGGGCTATTTTGGTCAGTTCAGCGGTTCTTTTCTTGGGCGTTGTTCTCTCTGCTATTTTTGGCAATAGTTTTTGGCAATTCATAGCAGGCTCGATTTCCTTTACCATCACGATTGTCTGGATAATCCTCCTACTCGCTGCGGTCATTATGTATTTTAAAACGCGGCATAACGCTAATTTCTTCCTGAAAGCTGTAACACTCCTTGTTTTAGCAGTTCTTGCTGTTGTATTTGTTTCCCAAGTCGTCACAAATTCATGGCAGCTTTCAGTCTTTGCTCTTATTATCTGCGTTGCTTCATTTTTCAGCTATCGCAAGAAATAAGCACCTAACAACGTTTCTGACAGGTTTTTTCCTGATAGAATATATAAGGGAACTAATTTGCTTGTATTACTTTTGTTCCCTCTTTTATAAAGTATCTCCTGAATTTTTTCAGGGGGTATTTTTTGTGGGGAAATATAATAAGTACGAAAAAACTATATAATTGTTGACACAGAAAATAAAAAAGCGTATAACGGTATAGTTGGTGGAAAATCAATATTTATACGAATAAACCTAGAAAAATGAAGCAGCGAAGCTGCGGAGATAGTGCTGTCAAGATAAAGAAGGGGTGAGGATGACCGTTTATAGCAAGTATGGAAAAAAGCTCAAAATACTTCGTGAAGAAAGAGAGATAGCTCTTCCAAATTTCAAAGATATCGTTTCTTCTAGCACACTAAGTCGCTTTGAAAATGGTGAAAGAATGTTGAAATTTGACGAGGCAGATGAAATTCTACAGCGGTTAGGCGTTTCATTGCAAGAGTACAGCTATTTTCTGAATGAAGGAAAAAATGAAATTTTTCTTGAAGCATTTGAAGAAATTGACAATGCCTTCTATCGTGAGGATAAAAAACGTTTAAAGGAAATATTTGAGGAAAATATAAAATATCCAGAAAGTCGGCTTATCGCCTTGTCTGCAAAAGCCTGTTATTCCACACTTTTACCCGAAGAACAGGAAGAAGTCGGTGACTATTTAATAAAAATTGAACACTGGGGAGCAAAAGAACTCTGGATTTTTACGGATACCATTGACCAACTGACAGATGAAATGATTCGTTCTCTTTTGAATGATTTTTTAGTCAGAACGAATTTTTATCGAGAAATTCCAGATTATAACCGGCTCATCATTCAAGCCGCAATCAATGGTGCTTCGATTGCGATAAAGAGAGGAAATCAAGAGCTTTCTGTTTTTATCATTAACAATGTTGAAAAAAACTTGTATGAAATGGACGAATATGCGAGAACGCTTTTGAAGTTCATTCGAGGCTACTGGTTTTGTACATTTGATGATAAAGAATATGGAGAAAAATTAATTCAAGAGAGCTTTACAGTCTGGAAAATATTGAATTGCCAGACCCTACTCAGCAAATATCAGGAATTTTATAAAACAAAAATTTTGAAGTAAAAAAAATCATTGCTATTTTGCAATGATTTTAAAATCGTCATTTTTCAGTGGTATGATATAAACATAGAAAGGTTCACGAGAAAATAAGAACTTGTTAAACTTGTGAAAAACAGCAAAGCAGAAAGGAGAAAATATGGTTTGGACATAACTTTAGGTTTCACGGAATTCATCTCAGTAGTGCGTGCTAATACCCCCGCCTCTTTAGGCGGTGGGATAAGCAGCACTAAGCTTCGAATTTCGCTCGACTAAACTTGGTGGGAGTTTCAACTCCCACCAAGTAAGTCTCTGCTTCATTTTTCGCACAAACAAAAAGTATCAATAGAGCCGTCGAAAACACTACTGATACTCGTCGCACTGTCTAGGTGCTATATTCTATTATAGCACATTTTTAAGAAAGATAGCTAAAAGGCTATCTTGGAGGAAATTGCTATGAATACATCAATCAAATTTGGAATCACTACACTTGCTGTAGCCGCTGCTCTTGGAGGATTTGCCCTCTCTTCTAAAACTGTTTATGCAGCAGATTTTAGTGGAGTTAAAGAGACCCCCGTTTCTCAATCCACTTCTTATAATGTTTTTATTGGCTACAGCTCATTGTTTCCAGTTTGGGCACAAACAACTTCTTATACACTATCTCAAGGCATTACAATATCTGGAGGCTTCAACACATCTTATGAAGGAATTGGAACTTCTGTAAGTACCTCCTATACTGTGAGTGGAAGTCAAAATATTTGGGTAAAATATCCGAAACAGCTGAGCAGATTAGGACTGTTTGCTGATGTTACTTATCATAAAGTTAAAGACCAATATTACTCCAGAGGATTGGCAATAAGTTCATGGTATAACGTATATGAAACTTATGCAGATAAAGTCATTAAGCCGAGATATCAAGATTATACGCATTACTATCAATAATAGGAGACAAAAATGAAAAATAAATATTTCTTAGTAGCTTTAGTGTTTTTTGTACTTGCTCTATTGGAGAGCACGACTGGTTTTATAGTTGGAATGGTAGCCTTTCCTATTTATGTAGAAGGCACAGGTTCAATGCTTCTTCTCTGGATTGAGACTTTTTTCATCACCAAAATTCCAATATTGATGCTCCCCTCTTTAATTCCTCTTGGGATTTCCGTATATGCTTATTATAAATATCGTAAAACTAAGGACTGAGAAATATCGAAAGAGCTTGCAAAGGTACAGGAAAATTAAAAAATAAGGAATGACTATTATCATGAAAAAAACAGGAATCACTTTAATTATTATCAGCTTTATCCTCTTTTTTGAGCTTCAAATCGTAAGCTACCTCTATGGCAGATACATCTTTGAACATACGCTAGGAGGAGAATTCAGTTCAACTCTACTCTTGGGAAGCTCATTGATTGTCATTCCTGTTTTATTCTTCTTATCAGGAGCGACAATTTTATACGTTTTTTATAAAAAAAGAGTTTAAAAAAATCAAAAAACTCTTACATACAATAGTTCCGCAAGAGTTTTTCTTTATATTATCTATATTTTCACAAGATGTTAGTAATTACTTCAAAACGAGAGAAAATATAAAAATGAAAAAGATAATTACAAGTCTAGGTATGATAAGCTTTGGCTACCTCGGTACAATATGTGCAAGAGGTCTGGCAGTATTTATTAATCATTCTTCCAAATTATTTTCTGCTGATATCGCGACCCTATTTTATGGTTTGATAGGTTCTTATTTGTTTCTATTTTTAGTATTGAAAATAAATATTAAAGTGTCTCTGACAAGTTTTATTGTATCCCTTACTCCTCTTGATATTTTGCAGTATCTCAACAAAAATTTAAACCTTAATTTTATTTCTTGGTTTGTAGTAAGTATTATCATTATCGTTTTATTTCTAGTTTGGATATTTCAAATTTACAAAAGTGAAAGAAAGACAAAAACATAGAAGTTTAGAGTTTGCAAACCAAAATACTGACATCGACAGTCTGACGAGAGTCTATCCCCCTCGTTTCTCCAGTAAAAACAATAAGACTAGCTAAATTTCAAGAAATAGTATAAAATTTAGCTATCTTATTTTATTGGAGAAATTATGTTTTATTCATTTTTACGTGGGCTTGTCCGTTTTCTGCTTTTTATTTTTAATGGAAATGCGCATTATCACAACTTAAAACGTTTGCCTGAGCGCAAAGAAAATTACATTCTTGTTGCACCACATCGTATGGCTTGGGAGCCAGTTTATTTTGCTTTTGCTACACGGCCAAAGCAGTTTATTTTCATGGCAAAAAAAGAATTATTTAAAAATCCCTTTGGTGCATGGTGGATTCGGCACTGTGGAGCTTTTCCTGTGGACCGTGACAATCCAAGTCCTAAAACGCTGAAATATGCTGTGAAAATGCTCAAAGAATCAGACAAAGCGCTGATTATGTTTCCGTCGGGGAGCCGTCATTCTGATGAACTCAAAGGCGGTGTTGCCGTTATTGGTAAAATGGCGAAAGTTCGTCTTGTACCAGCCGTTTATCAAGGACCAACCGACATCAAGAACATCTTTAAACGCCAGCGAATTGACTTAAATTTTGGCGAGCCGATTGATATTTCCGATGTCAAAAAGGCGAATGCTGAGGGAATTGAGGAAATCAATCGCCGTATGGAAGAAGCCTTTGCTGCTTTGGATAAGGAAATTAATCCTGACTATCATTACGAGGCAAAATAATTTTGCTTCTCATTTTTGCAATGAAGCAGCGAAAGTTGCTTTTTTTATAGAAGAGGTAAAAGAACTTCTTTTTGAGATTGAAAAATAATTGTAAAAATGATAAAATGAAAGGAACTGTATATGTCGATTTTTCAAAAAATCAGACATACAAAGATGAAAGAGAATCAATGGCTAACAATTTTATTAAAAAAATAGTCGAAAACGACAAAAAAGAATTGCGCAGACTCAACAAAATGGCGCTTAAAGTTGAGACTTTTGCTGATGAGATGGAACGTTTGAGTGATGAAGAATTAAAAGCAAAAACTGACCAATTTAAAGTACGTTATCAAGAAGAAATTGCTAAAAAAGGCGAAGATAAAAAAGAAGAGATTCTTGATGAAATGCTCTATGAAGCGTTTGCTGTCTGTCGTGAAGCCGCTAGGCGTGTCCTTGGGCTTTATCCTTTCCATGTTCAGATTATGGGTGGGATTGTCCTACATAATGGTGACGTACCAGAAATGCGTACTGGTGAAGGTAAGACCCTGACGGCGACAATGCCCGTTTATCTTAATGCTTTGGCGAATAAAGGTGTTCACGTCGTGACGGTCAACGAATATTTGGCAACACGTGATGCGACTGAGATGGGCGAATTGTATAACTGGCTTGGCTTAACCGTTGGGTTGAACTTGAACTCGAAGTCTCCTGAAGAAAAGCGGGAAGCTTACGGCTGTGATATCACTTACTCAACTTCTGCTGAGCTTGGCTTTGATTATCTTCGTGATAATATGGTGACTCGTTTTGAAGATATGGTGCAACGCCCGCTTAACTACGCGCTTGTTGATGAGGTCGATTCTATCCTTGTCGATGAAGCACGGACGCCTTTGATTATTTCGGGGCAGGCGGAAAGTTCTTCTGCACTTTATTATCGGGCAGACCAGTTTGCTAAATCTTTGAAGGGTCAAAATCTGAATATCGTAACAAGTGATTACGAAGAAGGTGACGATTATAAGATAGACCTTCAGTCTAAGACGATTTCTCTGACTGAAGAAGGGATTGACAAAGCTGAAAAATTCTTTGTGATTGATAATCTTTATGATATGGAAAATGTTGCACTGACGCACTTTGTTGATAATGCGCTGCGTGCCAACTATATCATGTTGCACGATATTGACTATATGGTTGACGAAAATCAGGAAGTCTTGATTATTGACCAATTTACAGGGCGTACCATGCCTGGACGTCGTTATTCTGACGGACTTCACCAAGCTATCGAAGCTAAAGAAGCGGTACCTATCCAAGATGAGTCTAAGACAATGGCATCTATCACCATTCAGAACTATTTCCGTATGTATAAGAAATTGTCTGGTATGACAGGTACAGCTAAGACCGAGGAAGAAGAATTCCGCGAGATTTATAATATTCAGATTACACCGATTCCAACGAACCGTCCAATTATGCGTTTGGACCACCCAGATTTGCTTTATCCAACTTTGGAATCCAAATTTACAGCAGTGATTGAGGACATCAAACGTCGACATGCTGAAGGGCAACCACTCTTGATTGGTACAGTTGCTGTTGAGACTTCTGAGTTGATTTCTAAAAAACTGGTACAGGCTAAGATTCCACACGAAGTCTTGAATGCGAAAAATCACTTCCGTGAAGCGCAAATCATCATGAATGCCGGTCAACAAGGCGCGGTAACGATTGCAACCAATATGGCCGGGCGTGGTACCGATATTAAGCTTGGCCCGGGCGTAATCGACCATGCAGACCCTGAATTTCGTGGACTTGCTGTTATTGGGACGGAGCGTCATGAAAGCCGCCGTATTGACAATCAGTTACGTGGACGTTCTGGACGTCAAGGTGACCCTGGTGTTTCGCAATTTTATCTTTCCCTTGAAGATGATTTGATGAAGCGTTTTGGTTCTGAGCGTGTGTCTGCTTTTCTTGACCGGATGCGAATTTCTGGTGAAGATGCGGTCATTAAGTCTGGTTTGATTACCCGCCAGATTGAAAGCTCACAAAAGCGTGTCGAAGGCAATAACTACGATAGCCGTAAGCAAGTCTTGCAGTATGACGATGTCATTCGCGAGCAGCGTGAGGTCATCTACGAACAGCGTCATAGCGTGATTGTGGCGACAGAGGACATGAGCCCTATCCTGATGGGTATGTTCAAGCGCACAGTAGAGCGTCAGGTGGACGGCCATGCGATTGCAGGCGACTTAAAATCAGATGAAACCCTGCTCAATCTCTTGCAGACGGTGCAAAATACGATGCTGCCTGATGATGCGATTAGCCTTGATGAGCTAAAAGGCAAGAATGCGCAGGAGCTGAAAGATTTGCTCTTTGATAAAATCAAGCTGCAATATGCAGCGCAAATGGAAAAACTTGCCGAGCCTGCGCGTCAGTTGGAATTCCAACGTGCTGTTATCTTGCGGGTTGTTGACAACAACTGGTCAGAGCACATTGATGCCCTTGACCAAATGCGCCAGTCTGTCGGACTTCGCGGCTATGCGCAAAATAATCCAATCGTTGAATATCAAGAAGAATCTTATAAGATGTTCAATAACATGATTGGAGCGATTGAGTTTGAAGTGACACGTTTGATGATGAAAGCACAAATTCATCCGCAGACGGCAGTACCGCAACAACAAGCACCGCGGACCACATTGACCGCTTCGCAAGAGAATTTGACAAACGTTGGTAATGAAACAAGCGAAAATCAATTTGCTGGTGTAGGACGAAATGACCTTTGTCCGTGCGGTTCAGGAAAGAAATTCAAAAATTGTCATGGCCGTGCGCACATTGCGTAAAAATGAAGCTGAGACTAAATTCGAAGCTTACCATCCGTTGGCATCCGAGTAGCAAAGCAGCACTGCTGAGATGAAACAAGAAACTTGTCCAACGAAGAGTTCAGCGCTCATTGAATTTGACCAAGCTGTCAAATAACAAGGCTTGACAATTTGTGAAACAAGTTGTATAATTTTCATAAAATAATAAACAATTAAGCACCTTTCGAGGTGTTTATTTTTCAATGAAGGATTTAGAAAATTATGACATTCAAAGAAGTAAGTCCTAAAATCAATATTGATGCAGTCAAAATGCTAGGACACTTAAATAGTAAGCAATATGAACAAAAATTGGCACGAGACAAGACCCTTGAAGCCATCATCAAGGGTGAAGATAATCGCTTGCTGTTGATTATTGGACCTTGTTCATCAGATAATGAAGAAGCCGTTCTTGAATACGCCCATCGCTTGGCAAGACTTCAAGAGCAAGTCAAAGAGAAAATTTTTATTGTAATGCGCGTTTATACAGCGAAGCCGCGTACGAATGGTGATGGCTATAAGGGATTGATTCATGAACCTGATGCGGATGGGCATACAGACCTGATTAATGGGATAAAAATGGTACGTGACTTGCATTACAAAGTCATTACGGAAACAGGACTGACGACAGCAGATGAGATGCTTTATCCTGAAAATCTGCCGCTCGTTGATGATTTGGTCTCTTATATCGCGGTTGGCGCACGGTCGGTGGAAAATCAGCAACACCGCTTTGTAGCATCGGGTATTGATGCACCAACAGGAATGAAAAACCCAACTTCGGGTAATCTGAAAGTCATGTTTAACTCCATCTATGCGGCGCAGCACGACCAGGATTTCTTGTTTGGAGGCTCAGAAGTACAGACTTCAGGTAATTCATTGGCGCATGCGATTTTACGCGGCGGTCAAGATGAAAATGGCAAGCATATTGCCAATTATTATACAGATAATCTGCTTGATACGATTGAAATTTATGAAAAAATGGGCTTGAAAAATCCCTTCATCGTCATTGATACGAACCATGATAATTCAGGCAAGAAATATATGGAGCAAATCCGTATTGTTCGGCAAACACTGGTTAATCGGGATTGGGATGACAAAATCCGCCAATACGTTCGTGGTTTTATGATTGAAAGCTACCTTGAGGATGGACGGCAGGACAAGCCTGAGATTTTTGGAAAATCTATTACAGACCCTTGTCTTGGCTGGGATAAAACTGAAGCTCTGGTCAATGAGATTTATGAGAAATTGTGATTTGACAAATCGGTCAAATTGAGAAAGTGTAAAAATTATGGGAATTCATCAAAAAAGCAGCCGAATTGATGTTGCAGAAATTAAAGCAGCCAATCAACTCACAGGAGCAGCACTTGAGCGCAAAATTCAACGAGATAAAGAGCTCGAAGCCATCATTAAAGGTGAAGATGACCGACTGTTGCTGATTATCGGGCCATGTTCGTCGGATAATGAAAAAGCGGTGCTAGAATATGCACGTCGTTTGGCGGATTTGCAAAAGAAAGTTGAAAGTCGCGTTTTCATCGTGATGCGTGTTTACACAGCGAAACCACGTACAAATGGGGACGGCTATAAGGGCTTGATGCACCAGCCCGACACGAGCAAATTACCTGATTTGATTAATGGAATTCATGCAGTGCGCGATTTGCATTACAAAGTGATTACAGAAACAGGCTTGACAACAGCAGATGAGATGCTTTATGCTGGAAATTATAATCTGGTTGATGACTTGGTCAGCTATCATGCGATTGGTGCGCGTTCCGTCGAAGACCAGGAGCACCGCTTTGTTGCTTCGGGGATTGATGCACCAACGGGAATGAAAAATCCAACATCAGGCAATTTGAATGTGCTATTTAACGCGATTCATGCTGCACAAACGAGTCAAAATTTCATTTATTCAAGTTCAGAAGTGACAACAGATGGCAATCCGTTAGCACATGCCATTTTGCGAGGAGCAACGAACGAACACGGAGAAAACGTGCCGAATTACTACTATGATGACCTTTTGCGCGCAATCAAAAAATATGAAGAAATGAAATTGGCGAATCCGTTTATTGTGATTGACACGAATCATGATAATTCAGGCAAAAAGTACACAGAACAAATTCGTATTGTTCGTCAGACACTGATAAATCGGGATTGGGATGAGCAGATTAAAAAATACGTCCGTGGCTTTATGATTGAAAGTTATCTTGAGGATGGTCGTCAAGACAAACCAGAAATTTTTGGAAAATCAATCACAGACCCTTGTTTGGGTTGGGAAAAGACGGAAAAGCTAGTTGCAGAAATCTTTCAAGCTGAAAATAAATGAAGTAAAGCCTCATTTGTTGAGCTTTTTAACTTTTATTGCTGAGATAAAAATATACGAATTGTATTTTCGTGTATTTTTTTGACCAGAAAAATAACTGTTGAAGTGATTGCTTCAAATTATGGCACAGTTCTTCCTGCCAAAATTTTGTTCATAGTTTTAGATAAGAAAATAGATAAGTTCAACGATTGAGAAAAAAATATTTCGTTCAAAAAGACAGCAAATATTGCAAACCCTTGCAGATTATGGTACAATTTGTTGAGTGATAAATATCGCAAGATGTTATCAGCCAAACGAAAACAAAACTAAGGAGAACCATAAAAATGGCATCTAAAGAATTTCACGTTATTGCAGAAACTGGTATCCACGCACGTCCAGCTACATTGCTCGTGCAAACAGCTTCAAAATTCACTTCAGAAATCACTTTGGAATACAAAGGAAAATCTGTAAACCTTAAATCAATTATGGGTGTTATGTCACTCGGTGTTGGTCAAGGCGCAGACGTTGCAATTTCAGCTGAAGGTGCAGACGCTGATGAAGCACTTGCTACTATCTCTGATACAATGATTAAAGAAGGACTTGCTGAATAAAATGACAACTATGCTTAAAGGTATTGCTGCATCATCTGGTGTAGCCGTAGCTAAGGCATACTTGCTTGTCCAACCTGATTTGTCTTTCGAGACAAAAACTGTTGAAAATACAGAAAATGAAGAAGCTCGCCTTGACGCAGCCTTGGCTGCGTCTCAAAGCGAGCTTCAACTTATTAAGGACAAAGCAGTAGAAAGTCTTGGCGAAGAAGCCGCTGCAGTATTTGATGCACATATGATGGTTCTTGCTGACCCAGATTTGACCGCACAAATCAAAGCGACAATTAACTCGAAAAAAGAAAATGCAGAAGCAGCACTTAAAGAAGTGACCGATATGTTTATCGCTATCTTTGAAGGCATGACCGATAACGCTTATATGCAAGAGCGTGCGGCTGACATCAAGGACGTGACAAAACGTGTTTTGGCAAATCTTCTTGGGGTAAAACTCCCCAGTCCAGCATTGATTGATGAAGAAGTCATCATTGTTGCTGAAGATTTGACACCATCTGATACAGCTCAGCTTGATAAGAAATTTGTTAAGGCTTTTGTAACAAACATCGGCGGACGAACTTCTCATTCGGCAATCATGGCTAGAACACTTGAAATCCCTGCAGTTTTGGGAACAAACAATATTACCGAACTCGTGACTGATGGTCAACTTTTGGCAGTATCAGGCTTAACAGGTGAAGTTATTCTTGACCCAACACCTGAACAACAAGGTGAATTTCATGCGGCTGGGGTGGCTTATGCTACACAAAAAGCAGAATGGGCAATTCTCAAAAATGCTGAAACAATCACAGCTGATGGAAAACATTTTGAACTCGCAGCTAATATTGGTTCACCAAAAGACGTCGAGGGTGTCAACGAGAACGGTTCAGAAGCAATTGGACTTTATCGTACAGAGTTCCTTTACATGAATTCTGACCATTTCCCAACGGAAGATGAACAATATGAGGCTTATAAAGAAGTTTTGCTCGGTATGAATGGCAAACCAGTTGTTGTTCGTACGATGGATATCGGTGGTGACAAAAAGCTGCCTTACTTTGAACTTCCTGACGAGATGAATCCGTTCCTTGGCTGGCGTGCTTTGCGGATTAGCCTTTCTCAAGGTGGCGATGCAATGTTCCGTACACAGCTTCGTGCCTTGCTTCGTGCCTCTGTTCACGGCAAACTTCGGATTATGTTCCCTATGGTTGCTTTGGTCAATGAATTCCGTGCAGCAAAGAAGATTTTGCTTGAAGAAAAAGCAAAACTCGAAGCAGACGGTGTTGCTATTTCTGACACTATTGAAGTTGGTATCATGATTGAAATTCCAGCAGCAGCTATGCTTGCTGACCAATTTGCTAAAGAAGTTGATTTCTTCTCAATCGGTACAAACGACCTTATTCAGTACTCAATGGCTGCAGACCGCATGAACGAACAAGTTTCTTATCTTTATCAACCTTACAATCCGTCAATTTTACGTTTGATTAACAATGTTATCAAGGCAGCGCATGCTGAAGGTAAATGGGCCGGAATGTGTGGTGAGATGGCGGGCGACCAAACTGCTGTGCCATTGCTCATGGGGATGGGGCTTGATGAATTTTCAATGTCAGCGACTTCAGTTCTTCAGACACGCTCACTCATGAAACGTCTGGACAGTAAGAAAATGGAAGAACTTTCAGCCCGTGCACTTACAGAAGCTGCAACTATGGAAGAAGTTGTTACACTTGTTGAAGACTATACAAAATAAGTTTCTGTTTCATTTTAAAACCGCAAATTTTGCGGTTTTTCTGTTTTAAAACAAAAAAGCTCACATCAGCGTGAGCTTTCATTTTGACGAATTTATCAAATTCACATTCCCATCATCTTCGAAAATTTTCCCATTTTCTGTTCAGTAACTTTTTCGATTTGTTCAAGTGCATCATTGACTGCAGCAATCGTCATTTCTGATAGTGTTTCTGGGTCTTCGGGGTCAATCACATCTGGATTGAAAACGATAGACTTCAATTTTTTATCGCCCGAAAATTCAACAGTTACCAAGTCTTGTGCTGATTTTCCAACAAAAATACTTGCTGCAATTTCTTCTTGCTGTGCTGCCATTTGCTTTTGCAGTTTTTGAGCTTGGCGCATCATGTTTTGCATATTCATCATGATATTTTTCTATCTCCTTTATTTAAGCGGCTT
>JAJXWC010000179.1 GCA_021781855.1 Bacillota bacterium
TGTGCCGTCAATTTACCCTGATGACCGTTTTTCTGCACTGCAGCTTTCTGACGACTTCATTTCTTATGAAAGCCTATCCGAAATGCTTGACACTTATTACGCAGACAAAGCCGAACGCGACCGTGTGAAGCAAATCGGCAGTGAGGTCATCAAAAAAGTACAAAATGAGCTGAAAAAAAGTCGCGATAAATTAAAAAAGCAGGAAAAAGAATTAGGTGCGACTGACAATGCCGAAATTTTCCGTCAAAAAGGGGAACTCCTCAATACGTTTTTAAACCAAGTGCCTAACGATAAACCAAGTGTGGTCTTAGATAATTATTACACTAATGAGCCACTTAAAATTGAGTTGGACTTGTCAAAAACACCCGCACAAAATGCACAAAGATATTTTCATCGCTATCAAAAACTTAAACAAGCGGTCAAATTTCTAACAGAGCAAATTGAAAATACAAAACAAGCGATTTCTTATCTGGAATCTGTCGAGAATAATCTTGAAAACGCAGATGTCGCAGAAATTGCGGATATTCGCGAAGAACTCATTCAAACTGGTTACATTAAGCAGAAATACCGCAACAAAAAACAAAAAATGCTGCCGCCCGAAAAATATCAGGCGCCTGACGGAACAATTATTTTAGTTGGAAAAAATAATTTGCAAAATGAACAAGTTAGCTTCAAATTAAGTAAAAAAGGTGATATCTGGCTGCACGTCAAGGACTTTCCAAGTGCGCATGTCCTCATCACAGGAAATCCGCAACCGTCCGATGAAACGCTGACTTTTGCAGGAGAACTTGCTGCTTATTTCAGTAAACAGCGTGCCAGCAATCTCGTACAAGTTGATGTGCTTGAAGCGAAAAAGCTCCATAAACCAACAGGTACACCGCCAGGATTTGTGACTTACAATCGTGAAAAAACAATTCGTGTTACACCTGATGAAACCGTCATCAAAGCTCGGAGAATCAAATGACTGTAGAAATCTTAAAATGTCCCGTATGTAATGCGCCACTTCTGCTTGCTGAAAAGTCTTATAAATGCAGTAATAATCACACATTTGACCTTTCGAAAGAAGGCTATCTCAATCTCTTACAAAATGCGAAAAAAACAGCAGGTGATGCCAAGGAAATGATGCTCGCACGTCAGCATTTTCTGAATGCCGGCTACTATGACAAACTCTCTAATCATATCAATGCCATCTTGTCAGCACAGATTGAAAATGACGGAGCAATTATTGATATCGGCTGTGGAGAAGGGTATTATTTAGCTCGCTTTGCCAACGAGAGAAATTTGTCAACTCTTCAACTTTATGGTTTTGATATCTCTAAAATCGGTGTAAAAATGGCAGCCAAACGTAACAAAAAAATTCATTGGTTAGTAGCAAATTTTGCTCATTTGCCCTTTTCTGACCACTCTGTCCAAATTGTTTTATCCATGTTTGCCGAATACAACGTTGCTGAAATTAACCGTGTACTTGTCGAAAACGGTGCGGTCATCATCGTCCGCGCAGGCAAAAATCATCTGAATGAATTGAAAGGAATCATTTACCCAGAAATTCATGAAAAAGCCCATGCCAGCGAAATCAAACCTTTCCCCAACTTCAATGTCCGTAAATTTCCGCTGACTTATAAAGTGAAAATTTCAAACAGTGAAGATTTACAAAATCTGCTTTTGATGACTCCACATTATTGGAAAATCAAGCCCGAAAGTGCTCAAAAACTCGCGCAATATCAGCAACTAGAAGTTACTGTAAGTGTTGAGATTGACCTTTTGACTTAGCAAGTCTGTTCTTTCATCTTTTTGTAATTGGATAAGATGAATAGTGGTCTATGTACAGAGAATGCTGATTTAATGAACAATCAATTCATCATTTATTCCAATTGACCACTTTGTCATTTTTGACAGAACGGCAAAATTTTATTGAAAAATTTTTCTTTTTATGAAAGCGAAATCATTTTATTCTTTTAAGTGCTTTCACAAACTCACAAAATCTGCTATAATTAACTGTAATTATTTTTTGTAAAGGAGCCACTATGGCCAACGAAAATGTAATCGAAATGATTAACGTGACCAAGCGATTTGGCGATTTTGTCGCAAACGACAAAATTAATCTTGAACTGCGCAAAGGCGAAATCCACGCTTTACTTGGCGAAAACGGTGCAGGAAAATCCACTCTAATGAATATCCTGTCAGGATTGTTAGAACCCACCGAAGGCGAAGTTCACGTTAATGGGAAGCTTGAAAAAATTGACAGCCCGTCAAAAGCCGCCAATCTTGGTATTGGTATGGTTCACCAGCACTTCATGCTGGTTGATGCTTTTACGGTTACTGAAAATATCATTCTTGGTAGCGAAACTACAAAGGGGTTTGCCCTTGACTTGAAAACAGCGAGACAAAAAATTGTCGAACTTTCAGAAAAATACGGACTTGCCGTTGAACCTGATGCGACTGTACGCGATATTTCCGTTGGACAGCAACAACGTGTCGAAATCCTCAAGACACTCTATCGCGGTGCCGATATTTTGATTTTTGACGAGCCGACTGCGGTGTTGACCCCTGCTGAGATTCTCGAACTCATGCAAATCATGCGCAACTTGATTAAAGAGGGCAAGTCAATTATTTTGATTACCCACAAACTTGACGAAATCCGTGCCGTTGCTGACCGGATTACCGTCATTCGCCGCGGTGTTTCGATTGAGACAGTCGAGCTTGGTGATAAGACCAATCAGGAACTGGCTGAAATGATGGTAGGTCGGTCGGTTTCTTTCGTCACTGAAAAGAAAAAGGCAGAGCCAAAGGAAGTCGTACTTGACATTGACGACATCAAAGTCAAAGAAAGCCGAGGAGCGCTTGCTGTTAAAGGCTTATCTCTTCAAGTGCACGCAGGCGAAATCGTCGGGGTCGCAGGAATTGACGGCAATGGACAAACTGAACTGATTAAGGCGCTCACAGGATTAATGAAGATTGACTCAGGAAAAGTCACGCTAAAAGGCAAAAACATTACCAATCAGCGTCCACGTAAAATCACCGAGCAATCCGTTGCTCACGTGCCAGAGGATCGTCATCGTGACGGACTTGTGCTTGAGATGACCGTTGCTGAAAATATGGCGCTTCAAACCTATTACAAAGCTCCCTTGAGCAAATTCGGTTTTCTTGATTACAACAAAATCAATCGCCATGCACGCGAACTCATGGAAGAATTTGATGTCCGTGGTGCAGGCGAACTCGTTTCTGCTGCTTCACTTTCGGGCGGAAATCAGCAAAAAGCAATTATCGCCCGCGAAATTGACCGCAATCCTGATTTGCTCATTGTCAGCCAACCAACGCGCGGTCTTGATGTTGGAGCGATTGAATACATCCACAAACGCCTCATCCAAGCACGCGATGAAGGAAAAGCCGTTCTAGTTGTCAGCTTTGAACTTGACGAAATCCTCAATGTTTCCGACCGCATTGTCGTCATTCATGATGGAAAAATCCAAGGTGAAGTCAGCCCAGAAACAACAAACAAGCAAGAACTCGGAATTCTCATGGTCGGAGGTAAAATCAATGAATAATAAGACGAAAAAAATACTCGTTCCCATTATTGCCGTACTTGCCGGTTTTGTTTTGGGTGCCATTATCATGTTAATTTTTGGCTTCAATCCGATTTGGGGCTATGAAGACCTTTTTGGTTCAGCTTTAGGCTCAACACGTGCGATTGGTGAAACCATTCAAACTGCTGGACCGCTGATTTTGGAAGCTTTGGCCTTTGCGATTGCGATGAAAGCTGGATTGTTCAATATCGGAATGTCTGGTCAGGCACTCGCCGGCTGGCTCTTTTCAATGTGGTTTGCCCTATCAAATCCTGATATTCCACGCCTTGTGATGATTCCGCTTGTTGTTATTGTGGGAATGATTTTCGGTGCAATCATGGGCTTGATTCCTGGTATTTTACGAGCCTTACTCGGAACTTCCGAAGTCATTACAACAATCATGCTGAATTACATCATTCTTTATTTTTCAACCTTTGTCGTTCATAATCTTATGCAAAAAAGCATTATTATGAGTACTTCGATTGACCAAACTAATGCTGTCGGTGCAAATTCAACCTTCAGAACTTCTTGGCTTTCCAGCCTGACTGATAATTCAACTTTGAACATCGGAATTTTCATTGCACTCATTGCTCTCGTTATTATGGCAATTATCTTCTCCAAAACAACACTTGGTTTTGAAATCAATGCCGTCGGACTCAATCCTGATGCTTCTGAATACGCTGGTATTTCTGCAAAACGTACTGTTATCATGTCTATGGCAATCGCAGGTGCCCTTGCAGGTTTAGGAGGCGTTGTCTATGGCTTCGGTTATATGCAGAATTTCGTTGTTCAGTCAGCTTCGCTTGACATCGGATTTAATGGTATGGCAGTTGCACTACTTGGCGGCAACAACCCAATCGGCATTCTCTTTGCAGGTCTGCTGTTCTCTGTTCTTCAAACGGGCGCTCCTGGCATGATGACCGACCAAATTCCACCACAAATTGTACAAGTTGTTACTGCTTCAATCATCTTCTTCATTGCTGTGAAATTTATCATTGAAGTTATCTTACCAAAAGCTAAAGAAAAAGGTGCTAAAGCCTCACAAAAAGAAGCATCGGAGGTCGTGAAATGAATCTCGTAGATACGCTACAAATTATCGTCGCAAATATGCTCATTTACTCTACTCCTCTGATTTTCACCTCTAT
>JAJXWC010000016.1 GCA_021781855.1 Bacillota bacterium
CATTGCTCGTTTTGGCGAGAAAGTGGCCATCATGCACAGTGGACTGTCGGACGGAGAAAAATATGATGAATGGCGAAAAATCAGGGCGGGAGAGGCACGTGTTGTGGTTGGTGCTCGCTCAGCAATTTTTTCACCAGTCGAAAATCTGGGTGTTATCATTATTGACGAAGAACATGAAAGTAGTTATAAACAGGACGCTAATCCACGTTATCATGCACGAGATATCGCACTTTTGCGTGCAAAATGGCATGGTGCAACGGTTGTTTTGGGTTCGGCAACACCTAGTCTGGAAAGTCGCGCGCGGGCAATGCGAGGGGTTTATCAGTTGCTTCGGTTGACAAAGCGGGCGAATGATGCGGCCTTACTGCCGAGTGTCGAAATTGTGGATATGAGACAGCAGATGAATGACCAATCTGCCAATTTCTCGCCGATTTTACTTGATAAAATAAAAGAAAAAGTAGAAAAAAATGAGCAAGTGATTCTCATGCTCAACCGACGCGGTTATAGCTCATTTGTCATGTGCCGCGAATGCGGCTTTGTCGTGCAGTGTCCAAATTGCGATATTTCATTGACCTTGCATATGGACACGAGAACGCTGAATTGTCATTATTGTGGACATGTTCAAGGGATTCCTCAGCTATGTCCGAATTGCAAGTCGCGTCAAATCAAATATTATGGTTCGGGGACGCAAAAGGTTCAGGAGGAACTTGAAAAGCTGATGCCTGAAGTGCGTGTTTTGCGGATGGATGTGGATACCACGCGGACGAAAAATGCGCACGAGAAGATTTTGGAAAGATTTGGAAACCATGAAGCCGATATTTTATTGGGAACGCAGATGATTGCCAAAGGTTTGGATTTTCCTAATGTGACGCTGGTCGGTGTGATTAATGCAGATACAGGGCTGAATCTTCCTGATTTCAGAGCAAGCGAGCGCACCTTTGAGCTACTAATGCAAGTTGCGGGACGTGCGGGGCGAGCAGAGAAAAAGGGGGAGGTCCTGATTCAGACGTTCAATCCGCACCATTATGCGATTGAATTGACTCAGGCACAGGATTATGAGCGGTTTTATGAGAAGGAAATGAGTTTTCGTCGTGCTTTGGCTTATCCACCCTATTATTTTACGGTGCAAGTGCTTGTTTCGCATAAAAATGAAGAAATCGCAGTGAAAAAATCTTACGAAATCGCAAGTCTCTTGCGTCAGCATTTGTCAGAAAATGCCAAGATACTAGGACCTGTGGCGCGACCGATTGCCCGCACGCACAACCTGTATCATTACCAGATTTTAGTGAAGTATCGCTTTGAAGAGCAGCTTGAGACCGCGCTGAATCAGGTCTTGGAGTTGACTCAGGTGCGTGAAAATAAGGAGTTGCGGATTATGATTGACAGTGAGCCACAGAATTTTATATGATTCTACGCCTGTTCTACATTTTCACGCGTAAAATGTTATAATTTAGCTATGGAAAACAGACTATTAGGTAAGTTGCTGGAAGAAGAAAACGGACTAAAGGGCGGTCTTTATCACCAGACGCAAGTGTCTTTGACCTGCAATTCCAATCGAATCGAGGGTTCAAAGCTTACGGATTCGCAGTTGTAAAAGATTTTTGAGTGCATGAAAAGTGTGAATGAGAAAGAGTTAGGCGATAATCTCGTCTTGTGGAAAGACGACCTCGGCGATCCCCTCAGCTTTGAGCAAATCCAGAGACTCTTGATTCGTGTGATTGACAAAAATCAGCTTTACTACAACTATTTGGAGCTTGACGATAAGAGTGTTAAGGAACTTTTGAGTGAGGATGAGCTGAAATTTAATGAAAGGTTTTATGGGGAGGTGGAAGCATGAAAAAGAAACGAAAGAAGTCTCAACAGTGGCCAAAATTTGTAGGCTCACAAATTGAACTCAATGAGATTCAAAGTTTTGATTTTCTTGCTACAACATTCAATGATTCAGAAATAAAGTTTTCTACTTCTTTCGGAAATGCTATAAAAGCTTTGTTTTCTGGAGAAAATAAAAACAAATGGCAAAAGGGAGAGAGACCTGACTTTTATAGTGACGAGCTTGGTTATATGCTTGAAGCTTTTGAGATTGATGATATATCGTTTAAGGATCAAAATGGAAAAATTTATAACCCTCTGAAAGAGTGGCGGTACAGGCGGTGGAAATTAGTATCAAAAGAATTGAGAGAAAAGGGATATGCCCTTCCACCTATCCTCAGAAGTTTTCCTTCCCCAGAAACACTGAGCTCGTTTAGACCTTCTTACGCAAAGTATAAAAGAAATTTTCAGAGAGTACTTAATAAGCACATTAGAAGTATCCATGCATATAGAGAAGCTCATCCAGATTTGAAATTAATATTTTTTATTTACGATATTTCAGTTCAATATTCATATTTTGAAAATGAGCGATTTGAATTACATAATCCATTTAATGATAAGGATTTAATTGAAGAACTTCAGAAACTGGAAATTGATAATATTATTTGGCTCACAAATAATAAGCATTTAGCGCTTATGACAGTGGATACGGATAATAAAGTTGAAATGGTTGAAATTAATAAAAAACCCACAATATGCATAATGGGAGAAACCGATAAAGAGATTGAAGTGACAAAGTTAAAAGATTATTCAAACATTCAGTTATTACCTCCTCAATTAGTTCCAAACAAAAAATATGCGGAACAAGACATGCAAAATAAAGTATTTGTTCAACGTAGAGAAGCAAATCAGGTGGTTTAATAAATAAAAACAAAAAAGCGCAAGCTGCCCTTCCGGACTGCTCGCGCTTCGATAATTCTATTATAACATAACAAAAATAAGAGGCGCAAGCTGTCACTACTTGACTGCTCACACCTCAATACATCCATTATAGCATATTATTTTTTGAAGTCAAGAATTTCGCCTTCTTTTGTGATTAGCCACAGTCGTTTGATGGTCTTTGAAAGTTCAAATTGCGTGCTGGCTTCTCGCATAGCTTGAATATTGGGTCGTTTCATTCGACGAATATCAAGAATCAGATTGGACGATTGTTTACTTGCATGTCGAAATTGATTTGAAATGGTTGACTTACTCTTTCCGCTCGGTGTTTTCATTTCCCATTTCAGGTCATCATCCATGATGAGGTCGGGTGTATGGACACCGTCAATTTCGCTCTTTGGAATGAGTTCAATCGTGTGTCCCAGTTCTGTCAAGAAAACGGCGGTCATGTACTCGTGGCTTTCCAGCATAACACCGTTTGGAATGATAATCCCCTTCTTATCGGCATTGTGAGGGAGTATTTGATAGGGAACACTAGGCTCACTGACAATAAGTGTCTCCTCGGAAAAATCAGTCTCGTAAAAAATATCTTGTTCAGTCATTATATTACCAATTATATCAACAAACAGAAAGTTAGTCAATCATGCCTAAAAAACCAAGCCCCCAACCCAAACAAAAAACCCTCCCCCTCCTCGAAGAGTTAAAATCCCTTGACCGCAAATTTTATATAAGAGTAGGAAATCAGAGATGACAAAGACAAAAATTATTTTTATGGGTACCCCGGACTTTGCGGCAACCGTGCTGCAAGGACTGATTGATAGTGAACAATATGACATTTTGGCGGTGGTGACCCAGCCAGACCGTAAAGTTGGACGCAAACAGGAGCTTCACATGACACCAGTCAAAAAGAGAGCTCTGGCTGCTCAGTTACCTGTTTATCAGCCTGAGAAACTATCAGGGAGTACAGAAATGGCAGATATTATGGCGCTTGGCGCTGACGGCATTGTCACGGCAGCTTTTGGACAATTTCTACCGACCAAATTGCTTGATCGTGTCAAATTTGCGGTCAATACGCACGCGTCATTGTTACCTAAATATCGTGGAGGCGCGCCGATTCACTATGCGCTGATGAACGGGGATACTGAGACGGGCGTGACGATTATGGAAATGGTTAAAAAAATGGACGCAGGAAACATGATTGCACAGCAGGCCATTCCCATCACAGATGCGGACAATGTGGGAACCTTATTTGAAAAATTGGCGCTTGTCGGGCGTGATTTGCTGCTGGAAAGCTTGCCAAAGTATCTGTCTGGTGCACTCAAATCGGTGCCGCAAGACGAGAGCCAAGTGAGCTTTAGTCCGAATATTTCGGCAGAAGCAGAAAAAATTGACTGGAACAAGTCTGCACGCGAAATTTTCAATCAAATCCGTGGCATGAATCCTTTTCCTGTGGCGCATACGCTGTATAATGGCGAGCGTTTCAAGATTTATGAGGCGGCTGTCAGCGCTGACAAGTCTGCGGGGGGCAAGTCTGGCGAAATTATTGAAAAAACAAAGAAAAGTTTGCTCGTTGCCTGTGGTTCAGGCGCTCTTTTTCTACAAGTTGTTCAACCAGCAGGGAAACCCAAGATGAAAATCGCTGATTTCCTCAACGGAGCGGGGCAAAAACTGAAAGAAGGTGACCAATTTGGCGAATAATCAGAATGCCCGTCGCATTGCACTTAATATTTTGAATGATATTTTTGGCAATGATGCTTATGCCAATATTTCTATTGACCGAAATCTGAAAGATAGCGATTTGTCTGAGCTTGATAAATCATTTGTGACGGCGATGGTTTACGGTGTCGTTTCTAAAAAAGTGTTGCTTGATTGGTACATCTTGCCGTTTTTAAAAAAGCCTGCAAAAGCTTGGACGCAAAATCTCTTGCGGCTGACCGTGTATCAAGTTTTATTCATGGATAAGGTACCGACTTCTGCAGCGGTTGATGAAGCGGTAAAAATTGCCAAACATCAGGATGGACAGACTACGGCGAATTTTGTCAATGCCATTTTACGCAATTTCATGCGCTCGGGGCGCAGCGCCGAGGTTGCGGATGGGCCAAAAGACTGGGAAACCAAGTATTCAATGCCTAAACTTTTGCTTGATAAAATGGTGAGGCAATTTGGGGGCAAACGAACAGGAGAAATTCTTGAAAGCCTTGAGACGCCGAGCCATGTGAGTCTGCGTAAAATTGACCCGAATGTGGAAATTGCGGGAACACGTCCGTCAGAGCTGACAGGCAGTGCGCTTGTTGCTGACCACGGCAATTTTGCAGCAAGTCAGGCTTTCAAAGACGGAAAAATTACCATTCAAGATGAAAGCAGTCAACTCGTTGCACCACAAATGGAGCTTGAGGGAGAGGAGCAGATTTTAGATGCCTGCGCAGCACCGGGTGGAAAAACAACGCACATGGCAACTTATCTGACAACAGGTCATATTACCGCACTCGACCTTTACGAGCATAAACTTGAGCTGATTAAGCAAAATGCCCAGCGGCAGCATTTGGCGGATAAAATCACGACTAAAAAATTAGATGCGACACAAATTGCTGAAAGCTTTGAAGAAGCGACATTTGATCGAATTTTAGTTGATGCGCCATGCTCTGGAATTGGACTAATCAGACGCAAGCCTGATATTCGCTATCGCAAAGAAAGTTCGGATTTTGCGAATTTGCAAGCCCTACAGCTTGAAATTTTGCACAGCGCAGCGCAAACCTTGAAAAAAAATGGTATAATGGTGTATAGTACTTGCACAATCTTTGATGAAGAAAATTTTGATGTTGTTCAAAAATTTCTTGAGACGCATCAAATGTTTGAACAGGTTGAAATTTTGCATGAAAAACCTGAAATTATCACAAAAGGCTGTATTTTCATCACACCAGAAATGTATCATACAGATGGTTTTTTCGTTGCTAAATTTAGGAAAAAATAACTTATTCTTGTAAGGAGAAAAAGTGAAATACAGTATTTTATCTGACATTGGCTCAAAAAGAGGCACTAATCAAGACTATGCCGACAGTTTTGTGAACCGTGCGGGTTTTCGTCTTTTTCTTTTAGCAGACGGAATGGGCGGGCACAAAGCGGGCAATGTTGCCAGTAAATTAACCGTTGAAGACCTCGGCAAGCTCTGGACAGAGTCGTTTTTCGATGAAGGAACACCGAGCGAAACGCTCGAAACTTGGCTACGCAATCAAATTCGCAATGAAAATGAAAATATTGCAAGTCTAGGTCAGCTTGACGAATATCGAGGAATGGGAACAACACTTGAAGCATTGATTGTCAAGGAAAACCATGCTATTTCTGCACATGTTGGCGATAGTCGAAAGTATCTAATTCGTGATGGTCAGCTTAGCAAAATCACGGTGGACCATTCACTTGTACAAGAGCTAGTTGATGCTGGACAGATTACAGAAGAAGAAGCTGAGGTTCATCCAAACAAGAACATTATCACACGCTCTTTAGGACAACCAACGGAAGTTCAAGCAGATATTAGCGTCCTTGATGTTCAGGCTGGGGATTACATTTTGCTGAATTCTGATGGACTGACGAACATGGTTTCGGGAACCGAAATCTTAGAAATTTTGGCTCGCGAAGACTTGAGTTTGGAGAATAAATCAGAAGCATTAATTCGTTTAGCCAATGAGCACGGGGGTTACGATAACATTACGGTTATTTTGATTCAATTTGATGATCAGGAGGAAAATTGATGATTCAAATCGGAAAAATTTTTGCTGATCGTTATCGAATTATTAAAGAAATTGGGCGTGGTGGAATGGCGAACGTTTACCAAGGAGAAGATACTTTTCTTGGTAATCGTAAAGTAGCAATCAAAGTTTTGCGTTCCAACTTTGAAAATGATAATATTGCGATTGCCCGTTTTCAGCGGGAAGCTTTTGCTATGGCAGAGTTGTCGCATCCAAATATTGTCGGCATTTCAGATGTCGGCGAATTTGAAAATCAGCAATACATCGTCATGGAATTTATTGACGGCATGACGCTCAAGCAATATATCAATGAGCGCGCTCCGCTTTCAAATGACGAAGCTATTGAAATTACGATGGAAATTTTATCGGCAATGGAAATGGCACATTCGCATGGAATTATTCATCGTGACTTGAAGCCGCAGAATGTTCTGGTTTCTTACAACGGTACAGTTAAAGTGACAGATTTTGGAATTGCAAAAGCTTTATCAGAGACCTCTCTAACGCAGACCAATACCATGTTTGGCTCAGTTCATTATCTTTCACCTGAGCAGGCGCGCGGAGCCAATGCAACAGTACAGTCAGATATTTATGCGATTGGGATTATTTTATTTGAGTTGCTGACAGGACAGATTCCTTTTGACGGTGATAGTGCGGTGGCGATTGCGCTGAAGCATTTTCAGGAAAATATCCCAAGTATCATCAATTTGAATCAAAATGTACCTCAAGCATTGGAAAATGTGGTCATTCGGGCAACGGCAAAAAATATCAAGGACCGTTATGCTGATGTTTCTGAGATGATGAGCGACCTTGCGACTTCAACCAGTTTGGACCGGCAAGATGAAGCAAAATTAATTTTCAAAAAAGATACGGATGAGACAAAGATTATGCCTGCCAATCTTATCAATCCGTATGATACAAAACCTTTAATTGATTCGAAAGCAGAGACTGCTTCTGCCCAGGAAGTTTCGGAGACTGAAAAAGCAGCGTCTGATAAATCGACAAAGAAAAAGTCTCATAAAGGCTTGATTGCTACTCTCATTATTGCTGTTTTGCTTATTGCTGGCGGAGCATGGGCTTGGGTGGCGCTTACGCCACAAAATACAACCATTCCTAATGTAGCAGGAATGACTGTGAATCAGGCTGAACAAGAAATCCGAAATGCACATCTTAAAGTTGGAAATATTGAAAAGCAGCAAAGCACAACGATTGATTCTGGAAAAGTCATCAAAACCAATCCAGATGTCGGAACAACCGTGAGAAGAAATAGTTCGGTTGATATTTATGAATCCGAAGGTAATGCTAATGCGATGACGTTGGAAAATTATGTGGGCAAGAAATATGATGATGTTTACAGCATGTTGATTGCGGCAGGGGTTTCTTCCAATCAGATTGTCGAAAACGAAGTATCTAACCAAGCGGCAGCAGGAACAATCGTTAATCAGAAACCAGGAAAAGGCGGCACTATTCAACTGGGAGGAACAGATACGATTACTTTTGATGTTTCTATCGGGGAACAAGCTGCAATTCCTGATTACAAGCCAAATGGAGGCTATCTGACCTATCAGGCCTATCAGCAAGCTTTGAATGATGCTGGATTTACCAATGTAAAACTTGTGCCACAAAGTACTTCGAATGCACAAGCAGATGGTTATGTTTGGTCTGTCTACCCTAGAGTTGGAACCATGACCTCGCTCACACAAGAAGTTGTGGTAACTTATAGTAAATATACTGTACCAGCTTCTACAACACCGCAAAGCACACAGCAGACAACGACTCAAACCACTACGTCGGCAAATGATAATGGCGGTTCCACAACAAATAGTTCAGAGCCACCGAAGGATTCAACAACAGCGTCTTCTTCAACTCCACCGAGTAGTTAAAAAAAATCTGTCAAGAAATTGACAGATTTTTTTACTTCAAGAATAAAAAAAGCACTGCCAGAGACAGTGTTTTATGTGGTCGATTAACGGCGAAGTCCGAGAGATGCAATCAATTCGCGGTAACGTTGTACATCTTTTGCACGAAGATAAGCCAAAAGATTACGACGGTGACCAATCTTTTTCATCAGACCGCGATAAGTAGCGTGGTCTTTTTTGTGAGATTTGATGTGGTCGTTAAGGTGATTAATTTCCCAAGTGAGTACAGCGATTTGTACTTCAGGTGAACCAGTATCGCCTTCTTTACGCGCATATTGAGCAATGATTTCTTGCTTTTTTTCTTTTGAAATTGCCATGAGTTTTTCTCCTTTACGTTTATTGCTCTTTCTGAGTAACGGCTAGGCAAGCACGAAACCAAGAAAAAGTTGTAAAAAACTACTTTCCTATCATACACTATTTTCTTGCTTTTGGCAAGTGTTCACATGTTTTTCTCACGTTCAATGGTGGCTGTGATAGCATCAATGACTGTAGCAACGAAGCGATTTTGCTCAAGGGAGACAACACCTGCAACTGTTGTGCCGGCAGGACTAGATACTTTATCAACGAGCGCCCACGGATTTTCTTGCGAGCTTAAAAGCATTTCAGCACTTGCTTGGACTGTTTCGGCAACAATTTTTGTGGCAGTTTCTTTAGGAATACCGTGCAGTACACCCGCGCGTGCCAGAGCATCAATGAACATATAAATATAAGCAGGGCTTGAGCCTGCAAGTGCTGTAAATGCTGAAAAATCTTTTTCAGCAATTTCGTGGATAGAACCAACTGAGCTGAAAATTTCTTTTGCCAGCGCATAATCTTCAGCACCGACAAAGTCATTTTTGACAATCGCCGAAGTTGATTTACCAATCTGAGCATTGATATTTGGCATGACACGGATAATCGGCTGATTTTCTGATTCTGTCAAATGCTTCAAATCGGTCAAGCTTAGTCCTGCAGCAATCGAAATTAATGTTTTTGTTTTTGATAGGTCGCTCAAAAGGCTGGTTAAAACGGAGGGAAGCACCTGAGGTTTGACAGAAAGTACAATGAGGTCGGCTTTTTTGACAAGTTCGACATGACTGGCTGCTGCAGTAACGAGAAGTTGTTCGGCTTGTGCCCTTGTTTTTGTCAGTTCATGTCCAGAAATGAGGATGTTGAATTTTGTTTTGTCAAGCCCTGAAATGATTGCCGTTGCCATTTTTCCGACACCGATAAATCCGATTGTTTTCATATTCTGCTCCATTTATTTATTTATTGATAATAAGTTTGCTCCAATATTCGTTTTAGTCTTACATTTATTTATCGAACACCTATTGTTTTGTGAAGGGAGAAAGTGGAAGATGAAAAATAGAAATTGGAACAGGTCAAAGACTGTGAAAGCTTATTTCGTCTATTGTAGCACATTTCTGAGACGATTTGTGAAGATTTTCCTGTAATATGATATAATTTAAACAAACAAACACGGAAAATTCGGAGGAATACGATGAATAAATTTGCGATTATTTTGGCTGCGGGCAAAGGTACGCGCATGAAATCTGATACACCAAAAGTCTTGCATGAGGTAGCTGGAAAGTCAATGCTGGCACATGTTTTGTCAAATGTTGGTGAAGTAAAAACAGAAAAACGAATTGTCATTGTAGGGCATGAAGCAGACCGTGTGATTGCAACTTTGCCCAAAGGAACAAATTTCGTAAAACAAACGGAGCAACTTGGTACAGGGCATGCGGTCCGGATTGCAGCAGATTTGCTGGCAAATGAAAATGGAGCAACTCTGGTTATCGCAGGAGATACCCCGCTGATTTCGGGAGATACGCTGAATGCATTGTTTGAGTATCATTTTGCTCAAAAAGCAACAGCGACAATTTTAACGGCGATTGCACCAAATCCAACAGGATATGGTCGAATTGTGCGTGGTGCAGATGGTTCTGTTGAAAAAATCGTTGAGCAAAAAGATGCAAATGAAGCAGAAAAAGCCATTAGTGAGATTAATACAGGTACTTACATTTTCGATAACAAAGCACTTTTTCGTGCCTTGGGCTCAATCACAACAGACAACGCTCAAGGGGAATATTATCTGACAGATGTTATTGAGATTTTCAAAGGTCTGGAAAGAAATGTGGCAGCTTATACTTTGCCCGAATTTGATGAAAGTTTGGGAATTAATGACCGCGTGGCATTGTCGCAGGCCGAAAAAATCATGCGCATGCGGATTAACAAGCAGCATATGATGAATGGCGTAACTTTGCTTGACCCAGAAACGACTTATATTGATGCAGATATCACAATAGGCGCAGAGACGATAATTGAAGGAAATGTGACGATTAAAGGTAAAACGATGATTCATCGCAATGTCCACATCACAAACGGTAGTCGGATTATGGATTCAGAGATTCATGCGGACTGCGAAATTCGAAATTCGACGGTTGAAGGTAGCCGTATGAGTGTCGGAAGTAATTGTGGTCCTTACGCGCATTTGCGACCGGGAACGGTGTTGAGTGAGGAAGTTCATGTAGGAAACTTTGTCGAAGTTAAAGGTTCAACGCTAGGAAAAGGCACAAAAGCTGGGCATTTGACTTACATTGGTAATGCGACAGTTGGCGAAAAAGTCAATTTTGGTGCAGGAACGATTACGGCAAATTATGACGGCAAGAATAAATTTAATACTGAAATTGATGACTTTGCTTTCATCGGTTCAAATTCGACGATTGTTGCACCGGTACATATTGGTAAAAATGCGCTGACGGCTGCGGGTTCTGTTGTGACGACAGATGTCCCTGATGAAGCTGTAGAAATCGGTCGCGGAAGACAGGTTAATAAACTCGGCTTAGCAAGAAGAATGCCACATTATCGGGGAAAATGATGTTAAATTTTGATGAGAAAAAATTTGAAGAAAAAACCTTATCACGTGATTTACTTTTTCATGGGAAAATCTTTCAAGTAGCACGTGATACAGTCACGCTTCCAGACGGAAATACAGGCTTTCGCGAGCTTGTTTTTCACAATGGAGGTGTTGCTGTTGCGCCTGTCCTTAATGGTAAAATGATTTTGGTCGGTCAATATCGTAAGGCGATTGAACAGTTTATTTATGAGATTCCTGCTGGAAAGTTGGAAATTGGTGAAAATACTAATCCTGCGGCTGCAGCCTTACGTGAACTTGAAGAGGAAACTGGTTATACGATGGCGGATTTGACCGATTTGTCAGAAATTGTGCATTTTTATGGAACACCCGGATTTTCATCAGAAAAAACCTATTTATATTTCTCTGAGCATTTGACAAAGGTGTCAAATCCACGCCCAATGGATGATGAAGAATTTTTAGATAAAATTTTGGTCAGTTTAGCTGATGCCAAAGCAATGATTGAAGCGGGGCAGATTTGTGATGCAAAAACGATTATTGCTATTCAACATTGGGAATTATTGACTTTGCGCGGAGGTGTAAATGCCTAGACCAATTTTGACTGATGAAATTATTGAACAAGCAAAACGAGACAAGGAACAGCTAGAACGCAATTTGCAACGAGAAATGGAAAATGACCGTGAGATTGCCCAAAAATATGACAAAATTGAGAAAGATTTGTCGAAACAGGCTGTTTATAAGAGTAGGCGTATTGAAAATGCTAAGCAAAATCAGCGTCGTAAGACAGTAAATAAATGGTTATGGATTGTTATTATTGTTGTCCTTGTGCTGCTTGTGCTTTTTTTCTGGTACTATTTCTTGTGAGAAATTCTGTCAAGCTTGGCGGAATTTCGTTTTTTTGGAAGGTTCGACAAATGGTTTTCTGAGCTGAATGTGAAAATTGGTATCGTCATATAATGTCTGTATCAGGAGGATTATACAAGCTTGTAGTCTTGTATATACAATATTATCTCGAAAGGAAAAAGAAAATGAAAATTGGTATTATCTGTGCGATGGACGAAGAAATTCGTGTTCTCATCAAAAATCTGGAAAATCCAGCAAAACAGACACGACACGGCTATGTTTTTAACACTGGTTCAATCGGGCGGCATGAAGTGGTGTTAGTACAGTCCGGCATCGGAAAAGTAATGTCGGCACTTGCGGTTGGCTTTTTGGTTGAGCTATTTGAGGTAGATGCGATTATTAACACTGGTTCAGCGGGTGCGGTTTCTCAAAAGTTAAAAATTGGTGATGTCGTAGTGGCTGACCGCCTTGCTTATCATGATGTTGATGTGACAGCGTTTGGTTATGCCTTCGGTCAAATGGCGCAGCAGCCTTTGTACTATGAGAGCAGTAAATATTTTGTTTCTGAACTGAAGAAGGTGCTTGAGAATCTTCATATTGGCTTGATTACCAGCTCAGATAGCTTCATTTCGAGCCCAACAAAAATTATTGAGATAAAAGAACATTTTCCTGATGTTTTAGCGGTTGAAATGGAAGGAGCAAGTATTGCCCAAGCTGCAACAGCATTGAAAAAACCATTTGTGATTATCCGAGCAATTTCTGATACGGCAAGTCATGATGCCTCCGTCAAATTTGATGAATTTATCATTGAAGCTGGTCAAAAATCGGCACAAACACTCATTCACTTATTAGAAAAAATGGTGTAAAATGGATGACTTAGAGCAACTAACTAAGAAAACACGTGATTTTTTGAACAATGAGAAATTGTTTGAACATTCACTTGCAGTAGCAAAAACGGCACAAAATTTAGCAGAGCGTTTCGGAGAAAATCCTTATAAAGCTTATACAGCAGGGATTTTACATGATATTGGCGGTATTTATCCTAACGACAAACGGATTCAGATTGCCGAAGAAGCGGGCATCAATTTGCTCCCTGAGGAACGCGAATTTCCATTGATTATCCATCAAAAACTATCAAAATTTTTAGCCCGTTGGAAATTTGGAATTTTCAACGATGAAATTTTGAATGCGATTGAATGCCACACTACTTTGCGGGCGAATTTTACGAAATTGGATATTGTGCTTTTTCTGGCTGACAAAATCAGTTGGGACGGTGGTGATGCTGCTCCTTTCAAAAAAGGCTTGTTAGAAAAACTTGAAATTTCAATGGAAGCTGCAGCCCTTTTTTATATTGATTTTATTCTTGATGATGGGGTAAAAGTCATTCATCCGTGGCTTTTGGCGGCACGTGCAGAATTAATTGAAAAGTCCATTATCTGATTTTTTCTAAGGTTTGGACTATAATAGAAGTAACTATTTATTTTGGAGGGAAAAATGACGTTAACACAAGATTTTACAGAAAAACTTTACGAACAATTTGCGGCTGATGCGAAATTGCGTGCTGTTGAAAATGCAGCAACCAAAAATGGCCTGCTCAATGCTTTGGAATCGCGCGGTTCGCATGCTGCAACTTTGCCTGAATTTTCGATTGATTTGACAAAAGACCCAGTAACGAACCAAAAACAATCTGGTCGCTGCTGGATGTTTGCAGCTTTGAACACTTTCCGTCACAAAACAATTGCGCAGTTTAAGGTTGAAAACATTGAATTTTCACAGGCTTACAGTTTTTTCTGGGATAAATATGAAAAATCAAATTGGTTCATGGAGCAAATCATCAACAATTTTGAAATTGATGACCGTAAACTGAACTTTTTGCTCACTACGCCTCAACAGGATGGTGGGCAATGGGATATGATTGTTGCGATTTTCCAGAAATATGGTGTAGTGCCTAAAGCAGTTTATCCAGAATCTGCTGCATCAAGTAATTCGCGTGAACTCAATCAATATCTGAACAAGTTGCTCCGTCAAGATGCGCAGCTTTTGCGTGAAGCGATTGAAAAAGGCGAAGATGTTGTAGCGTTACGTGAAAAATTGATGCAGGAAATTTTTAATTTCTTAGCAGCAACCCTAGGTTTGCCACCACAAAATTTTGACTTCGCTTTCCGCAATAAAGACAATGAATTAGTGAAATTTTCAGGGACGCCGAAAGAATTTTATGCTCAGTTTGTTGGTAATGATTTGGATGATTATGTCTCCATCATTAATGCACCAACGGCTGATAAACCTTACAATAAGAGCTACACGGTGGAATTTCTCGGCAACGTTGTCGACGGCAAGCAAGTTAAGCACTTGAATGTTGAGATGAATCGCTTTAAAAAACTGGCGATTGCTCAAATGCAGCAAGGTGAAACAGTTTGGTTTGGCTGTGATGTCGGGCAGCTTTCAAATCGCAAAGACGGTTTGCTAACGCTAGATGCTTATGATTTCGAAAAAGCGCTAGATATTAAATTCATACAGGATAAGGCTTCCCGTCTGGATTATGCAGAGAGCTTGATGACGCATGCAATGGTGCTGACAGGTGTTGATTTGGATGAAAACGGCAATTCTACAAAATGGAAAGTTGAAAATTCTTGGGGCGATGAAGTTGGTAAGAAAGGCTATTTTGTGGCATCGGACAGTTGGATGGATGAGTATACTTATCAAATCGTTGTACGTAAAGAATTTTTGACTGCAGAAGAATTAGCAGCTTATGAAGCAGAGCCAACCGTGCTGTTGCCATGGGACCCAATGGGTGCATTAGCATAAAAGAAAATTTTGGCTGAAGTTTTATCAATGAAACGGAGACTTATTCAGTGGGAATTCTATCTTTCATTGAATTCAGAAAACACCCTCAGTAGCAACAAAGCCGCAGAGAGTGTCGAGATAGACTAAGAGATACAATTAAGTAAAAATGCGACCAAAGGGGATGACTTTGGCCGCATTTTTTATAAGATAACGCGTTGAATCGGTTTTATTGCTTGTAAATTAGGAATAATGAGCATAATAACCAGCGTTTTAATTGGAATTTGAATAAGCAGCAAGGAACGTGCGCTTAAAAGTGCTAAAAATGTATGAAAAGTATGATGAGGAATAAGAAGGGTGACCCAGAGCGTATTAAAGAAAGTCGAATCAACCAGCATAATAACCGTCATTGCGACAAAAGTATAAAGCCAATCTAGTCCACGTTTCACATTAAGCGACTTTTTGTAGAAAAAGAGTCCATAAAGTCCGCCGACAAAGAAAGCGGAGAACGTAAATCCAGGAAAATAGGGAGTTCCAGAAAAAAGTGCACCAAGAATATCGCCTAAAGCAAGCGTAATTCCTGCCCATAAAGGACCTCCAATCATCCCGATAAGGCTGTTGGGAATAAAAGAGGGACTGACTTTGATGAGATTACTCCCAAAGGTCAATTTTGCACAGACAATGCCTAGCGCAAGTAGTAGCGCTAAAAGGACAAACTGATTGAGTTTGATTTTTACTGTAAAATGTTTCATGTTAATCTCCTTTAGAGTGAGTTCAATGATTGGAAGTTAATAGAATTGTTCCAAAAGCCTTGTTGCCTTTGAAAACGGTCTTCTTTGTTAACTTCTGGGTGCGAACTCAATTCAAAATTTAAGGTAGAGTAACACTGAGCTTCGTGAAAGTCACAAAACCAGCGGATGCAGAGTCGTACCGCGTGCAGCATTTGCACTTCGTTTGCAAGCAACATCCCATCTTGCAACACTTAACGCACTTCTCCTACTCTGTGTAAGATTTCTCTTACTTTTTTAGTGTAGCACAGCTTTGTTGCTTTTTCCAGTGGTATTTTATAATGGCCAATGAAAAAGATATTTTTTACTGTGAATCCGAACATTCTCTATTTAAAGATGTGGGTTGTACCCTAAATTTAATAGAAGTTGAAACTCCCACTAAATGAGCCTTTGCTTCATGACATCTATCACAAAATTTTCTGACAAAATCTTCTATTTTTCAGCAGAAAATCGCGATAAAATAAGCGTATGGAGGTTCAGAAAATGACAACACTCATTGAAATCAAAAAGCTAACAAAAAAATATAAGGAAACGCCCGTCTTAGACCAAGTTAGTCTTTCAATCGTCTCTGGTGAAATTATTGCTCTGCTGGGAGAAAACGGCGCGGGAAAATCCACACTGATTAATCTTATCAATGACCTTATCGGAGCAACAAGTGGGGAAGTCAAGGTCAATATTGCGCATAGCAAAATTGGTGTGATGCTACAGGATAATATTACCCTCAATCGTCTGAAAGTCAGTGAAACTTTGCAGCTCGCGCGTTCTTATTATCAAAATCCGTTGCCATATGCAGAATTATTGCGCTTGTCAGATTTGACTCATCAGGAAAATTTGTTTTTGTCCAAACTTTCAGGTGGTCAAAAACGGCGCCTGACTTTTGCACTTGCCCTTGCAGGAGATCCTGATTTGATATTTCTTGATGAGCCAACAACGGGGATGGATGCTGAGCGGCGTGCAGCCTTTTGGCAAGAAATCACGCAGATGTCGTCAGCGGGTAAAACTTTTTTTATTACCAGTCACTATCTGGAAGAACTGGAAAATCTTGCCAGCCGTATTATTCTGCTGCATACTCATAAAATTGCTTTTGACGGAACACTGGCAGACTTACGTGCGCAAAATGCCGTTAGTGAAATCAGTTTTAATTTTGACGGCAATCTGACAGGACTGTCAGCGGTTGTTCAACATATGCAAACGGGAAATTTCCATCGTCTGACTACCAATAACAGTCTGCAGCTTATCCAATCGCTCGTTCCATTTTTTGAGCAAGGCTTGTCAAACCTGACCGTTCAGCAAAATTCACTAGATAATCTTTTTCAAAATCTCATCAAAACGGAGGGAACAAAATGAAGTTCAGAAGCTTTCCATATCCTATTTTTGTCACGATTATTTATTTTCTCATCGGCGCTTCTACAAATCATTGGGATTATAATTGGCTCGTTTATCTGACTGTCCCGATTTATTACAGTCTTGTGCCGTCTGACCGGTCGGTCAAAAAGCAAGAACCTCCGAAAAAACACGAGGATTGGAGCAATTTCTAACATGAAAAACTTTTTCTACCAAGTTAATGTCAACTACAAACGTATCGTCTGGCGCAACAAACGCTTTTTCTTCTTCAGTCTTGCATTGCCAGTAATTTTCTATCTGCTTTTTACCAAGGTGATGAATGTTGGTGTTCCAGCAAATGTCATGAAAGAATGGCAGCTCAATGAACTTGTACAAATGGCGATTTACAGTAGCCTGATTAGCTCTGTTATTGTCGTTTCAAATACTTTGCTTGAGGACCGTGAGCATCATTTTACACTTTTTGTACGGTTGACAAACAATTCTTATACTCGCTATTATGCGGGGATGTTGGCAGTATTTCTGCCGCTGACGATTTTAGCTGTTGTTGTTCTTGGACTGGTCGGTATTCTGGTAAACGGCGTCAGTGCTTCGACGGTGCTCTGGCTCAGTTTTATAATTTTGCTCCCACTTTTGTCTATTCCACTTGTACTCATGGGGATGCTCATCAGTCTAGCTAGTGCGGCCAATCTGGTCAATCTACTCAATCAAATCACGATGTTTTTCATGGCAATCGTCAGCGGACTCTGGTGGCCGATTGATATGCTACCGAGTTGGCTTCAGACAATCGGAAAAATCTTGCCAACTTACCAAATTTCAACTATAATAACAGAAGTAATGAATAAAAAAGCAGTTGAACTTGGGAATTTCATTGGATTGCTGCTTTGGACAATTTTCTTGTTTGGCGCTCTTTTGGTAGCGTTCAAGTTCATCCGCAGACGTGAAATGCAGGTAATATGAAAAAATTTTTAGAGAAACATATTTTATTTCCTAAACAACAAGGTTTGCAGCCTTATCTTTGGCTGCTTTTCCTCTTGCCTGTTTTTGCAGGACTGGCAAATTATGTGCTGTGGCAGCAACTTTTAATGATTTTGCTTATTCTCATTTTTATGAAAGCTTATCGGGATGGTTACTGGCAGAAACATCATGCAAGAAACGTTGCAATTCAACTTATTATTGCGAGCTTTTTAACAGCAAATCCTTGGTTCAGCACTTTTGGCTTGCAGACTTTTACTGGATTTGAAATCGGATTTTCCCCAGTTTCTGAGCGACGTTGGCATCAATATTTGTGGGCTTATTATGTAAGTTCTACGATTGCTTATGGTATTCCACTTATTTTTCAAGGAATTGGAAGCTTTACTCCTGGAAGTATCGCTTGGATTATTGTAGGAATTGCTTTTTCACTTTTAGCACCGCTTTTTGCAAAATCAATGAGTCGAAGCTATGACTTGAGTGAGCAAAACAAACAGCTCGAAAACAAAATTCGCCAGCTTGAACGCGAACGGATTGCCTATGACCTTCATGACAATCTGGGGCAAACTTTTTCAACGATTAGTTTGCAAGCGGAACTTGTCGAAAAACTAATTGAGAAAAATCCTAGACGCGCCAAAGAAGAAACACAAAAAATTGCTGAAAATTCACGACAAAGCCTCAATCTTGTTCGTGAAATTGTTTCTGGCTTGAGAGAACAACAACTCGCTTCGATTTTAGAAGAGGCAAAGGAGGCGCTCGTACTTGCTCAAATGACCTTTGAGATAAAAAATCAGGTGCAGGCTGAAAAATGGCCGGTTGAAATTCAAACACTACTTGCGGCAGTACTCAAAGAAGCACTGACCAACAGTGTTCGGCATAGCCAAGCACGACAGGTGAAAGTTAGTTTTTCAGAAAACCATCAGTATTATTTGACTGAGATTTGTGATGACGGCAAAGGTTTAGGAAAAAGTCAGCAGTCGCATGGTATGAATGGGATGAAACAGCGTATCCATTTTGCTGCGGGCAGCATTTCTTTTGCTTCCGAAAATGGTGTAAAAATTAGGATAAAATTACCGAAAGGCGTTCAAAATGACTAAAATTTTTCTTGCTGACGACCAGCAAATGCTCTTGTCTGCGCTTGCCACATTATTGGATATTGAAGATGATTTAGAAGTTGTAGGAACAGCGCAAGACGGGCAAACTGCGCTTGCCGAAATCTGTCGGTTACAGCCGGAAGTGGCGATTCTTGATATTGAGATGCCGAAAATGACGGGACTTGATGTGGCAGAACAGCTTCGTTTGCATAAGCAATCAGTTAAAATCATTATTTTAACCACTTTTGCACAGGAAAATTATTTCCAGAAGGCAGTTAAATTTGATGTGAATGGTTATCTGCTCAAGGACAGTAGAAGCGAGATTTTAATTCGCACCATTCATGATGTGCTGGCGGGGGATATAATTTTTGCACCAGAATTAGTCAAGTCTGTACTAAAAGCAGAAAAAAATCCGTTGACTGCGGGGGAAATGGATGTGTTGAGCGCAATGCAAATGGGACGCTCAACAGCAGAAATTGCACAAACGGTTTTCCTTTCAGAAGGGACAGTACGTAATTATATCTCATCAATTTTGAGTAAAACAGGTTCGCATAATCGGATTGAAGCCATCAATCTCGCAAAAGAAAACGGCTGGTTGAACTGATTGAAGAGGGTTTTACATAATTTAATTTCAAATTTACATAATTTTTAAACCTGAACAATCGAACAGGTTTTTTTCTCATCAAAATGTTATAATAAATTATCATGGAAAACACGGACATCATTTACGGCTTGCACGCAGTGAGCGAAGCGTTGACGGCAGGCACAGTCAACAAACTTTACATTGAGGAAAATCTCCGCGGGAAAAACGTGGATACGATAAAAGCGTTGGCGCGTGAGAAAAAAGTCAATATTTCGTGGACGCCAAAAACAGAGCTGAATAAAATGTCTGAAAATGGTGTTCATCAAGGATTCGTGGCGCGTGTCGCCGAGTTTGCCTACACCGAATTATCAGAGCTTTTGGTAAATTTGACAGACCATTCAACTGCAACACTGGTGATTTTGGATGAATTGACTGACCCGCATAATCTCGGTTCGATTGCCAGAACAGCCGATGCAACAGGGGTTGATGCCATTATCATTCCTAAACATCGTTCGGTTGGCATTACACCGACAGCAGTAAAAGCCAGTACTGGTGCGCTACAGCACGTTCCAGTCGTGCGTGTGACCAATCTTGCTCAGGCACTTGATAAGCTAAAAGCTGAGGGCTTTTGGATTTTCGGTACGGACATGGATGGCACCATTTACAGCAAATGGAATACGGCAGGTAAAGTAGCACTCATCATTGGCAATGAAGGGCATGGCATCGGGCAAAATCTCAAAAAGCAAGTTGATGAGATGATTACGATTCCAATGATTGGTCATGTCCAATCACTCAATGCTAGTGTTGCTGCCAGCATTTTGATGTACGAAGTTTTTAGAAATCGAAATTGAATACTCGTTTCGTGAGGGGGTTTTCTCACTCACAGATGAAGTAATCACTTCAAACGATGAAAATGACATCACTAACTTAAATTTGACCATTCTATCGAATTCGTTCAAATCCAGAAAATAGGAGAATTATGACTTTCAAAATCATCACGGACTCAACTGCTGACCTTAGTTCTGATTATCTTGCCGCCCATGATATTTCGGTGCTTGGCATGACTGTAAGGATTGGTGATATGACTTATGAAACTATCGGTGAGCAACGTTTGGACAATTCCCTTTTGCTTTCTGAAATCAAAAAAGGAAAATCTGTTCAAACATCACAAATCAATTCGGGACAATTTGCTGAGTTATTCAAAACATTTGTAGAAAAGAATGAAGAATTACTTTATCTTGCATTTTCGTCAGGTTTGTCAGGGACATATCAATCAGCGGTGATTGCACGTGACATGGTTTTGGAAGATTATCCAGCTGCAAAAATTACAGTAGTTGATACGCTTGCCGCTGCTTCTGGTGAGGGCTTTCTTGTTGAAGAAGTTGTCAAATTGCGTGATGCTGGTCAAAGCTTGTCAGAAGTTTTGACTATTCTGTCAGATTTGATTTTACGGTTGAGTAGTCAGTTTATGGTTGACGACCTCAATCATCTTGCGCGTGGCGGTCGAATTCCCAAAGCAGTTGCCTTAGTTGGTACAATGGCAAACATCAAACCTTTACTTGACGTTGACACCGAGGGTAAACTTCGTCAAGTGACGAAAGCACGTGGCAAGAAAAAAGCCATTAATATGATGATTGACAAAACGCTTGACAAGATTGACAATCATTATCCACGGATTATCGTTGCCTATTCAGGCTCTGACGAAACAGCCCAACAGATAAAAAAGCAAATCATTGAAAAAGGACTTGTAAACGATGTTGATGTTCGTCCACTTAGCCCGACAATCGTAACGCACACGGGCGATGGCACCATTGCAATTTTCTCCATTGGAAAAGAGAAACGTCAATAATTTAAGAAAAAAACAATAAAACCACAGTTAAACTATTGTTTTACTGTGATTTTATGTTAAAATATAGAATGAGTGTAATAGGGCAAATTTGCCTATAAACTTAATTGATTTTATAAAACGAATAGTGATGGATAGAGGAAAGGAGTCGCTTTTATGGCAAAAAGTGGACTTTATACAGGCGTTGACATTGGAACAAACACGATTAAAGTGTTGGTTGCAGAGTACGTCTCAGGTGAAATGAATATAATCGGCGTTGGAAACGCAAAGAGCGATGGTTTGAAAAATGGCATCATCGTTGACATAGAAAAAGTTTCCCAAGCGCTTCGTAAGGCTGTAAATGCGGCTGAAGAACGTGCTGGGATTACGATTGACCAAATCAATGTCAGTATTCCTGCAAATCAGCTTGAAATGGAGCCTTGCCAAGGCATGGTGCCAATCGTTGGTGAAACTAAAGAAATTACAGATAATGATGTACTGCAAGTTGTGCAAAATGCGTTGATGCGTGGAATTGTACCAGAACGAGAAATTATCGCAGTTGAAATCAACGAGTTTACAGTTGACGGCTTCACAGGAATTTCTGACCCACGCGGAATGTTTGGTGTTCGACTTGAAATGCGCGGTTTGGTTTACACAGGTCCTAGGACTTTGGTTCACAATGTGCGTAAAGTGGTTGAACGTGCAGGTTTGTCCATTGAAAATATTGTAATTGCTCCTTTGGCAATGGCGCATTATGTGCTTTCAGAGGGCGAACGCGAATTTGGTACAGTGATGATTGACCTAGGTGCGGGACAAACAACAGTAAGTGCTGTGAAAGAGCAAGCACTTGTATTCACACATACTAGTCCAGAAGGCGGCGATTATGTTACAAAAGACATTTCAACCGTCTTGAACACTTCTTTCTCAGCTTCTGAAGA